>CAXBAL010000145.1:0-5836 GCA_963973475.1 uncultured Micavibrio sp. | reverse complement strand
CCCGAGAAGCTGGACAGCGCCGCACCATCAGGCCGCACAGTCGCGCTGATGAACAACGCTTTGAACATTATCCGCGCCACCGGATTGCAACAGCCCGAATCCCTTGGCAATCCACTGGAAGCCATGCGGATAATCGACAAAAGTATCGCTGGCGCGCAGGCTCAACAATCGGATTTTGACGCTTCCGATATCGGTCTCGACCAGTACGGCTACAACATTCCCAATCTGGATTTACACCGCGCCTTATTTAAAATGGCGAAAAACACACCGAACCTAACCCTGTATTGCCCGGATAAATTAAAGCATTACCATTTCGATGGCGCCCGCATTCAGGCCGATTTAGAAAGCGGCACCACCGTCACGGCGCAGCTCATTGTGGGCGCCGATGGCCGCCGCTCCTTGGTGCGCGAGATCGCAGGTATCGGAACGGTCGAAAAACCCTACGGCCAATCGGCCATGACATTCGTGCTCAACCATTCCAAAAGTCATCAGAATATCGCCACCGAATTTCACTTCCCTTCCGGCCCCCTTGCGCTTGTGCCGCTACAGGGCAATCAATCCAGCGTTGTCTGGGTCGAAAAAACCCAGCGCGCCGAAGACCTCACCCGCGTTAAAAAACAGGAGCTGGAACAAATTCTGGCCGATAAGACTGATAATCTGCTGGGCGGCGCGACTTTAGAGACATCGCTAGAGAGCTGGCCGCTTTGCATGATCAAGGCCAAATCGCTAACCGCACCCGGCACAGCCTTAATCGCCGAAGCCGCCCACGTTCTCTCCCCCATAACCGCGCAGGGGCTTAATTTATCATTGCGCGATGTCGCCGCGCTGGCCGAAATATTGGCCGATGGCGCGCGCGCGGGATTGTCATTGAATGATGCCAGCCTATTAAAACAATACGAGCGCCGCCGTTCCCTCGACATGCAAACCCGCACAGCGGGCGTGGACGGTATGATGCGCCTTGTTAGCAACGACCTGCTCCCCATCAAAACCATGCGCCGCGCGGGCTTCCGTCTCATGGACAATATTTTGCCGCTAAAGCAGTTCGCCATGCGCCACGGCCTCGCCCCGACGATAGACCAAGGCCGCTTGGCGCAGGGCGGGAAACTCTAGGGCTACTCCCGCACCACGCGTGCCACGCAGAGCACATAAACCTCCGCCGCGCCGCCCTTACGCAGCGCCTTGGTACATTCATTCACCGTTGCACCTGTTGTATAAACATCATCAATCAGAATAATCCGTTTGCCCTTGATCGCCTGCTCCAGCTTGGGAGGAACGCGAAAGGCGCGCTTCACATTCTTCGCCCGCTCGCCGGATTTCAAATGTCCTTGGGTCTGGGTGTTGCGCACACGTTGTAGGCCGCCCGCCAGAACATCAATGCCCGTCTCCCGCCCTAACCTTTGCGCGATAATCGCCGCCTGATTATACCGCCGCGCCAGCAAGCGGCGCCCATGCAATGGCACAGGAATAATAACATCCGCCGCGCCCAGAAACTCCTGCCCCGCCGCCTTCAGCCACGGCATAAAGGCTAACGCCGCATGCAACTGATCGCCATGCTTAAAGCCTAAAATCAGATCGCGGCTCATGTCGTTATATTTCAGCGCCGCCCGCGCCTTGGTGTATTCCGGCCTACTCTGGATGCATCCACCGCAGAGCGCCCCGCCCGTGCCCGTATCAAAATCAAAGGGCAGGCCACAGCACTCGCAAAACGGATCGGCGATAAAATCCAGCCCCGCCCACACGCTGGGGCTAAGCATCCCTTGCCGCTCGACCTCTTCCCCGCTCACCACACAGCGCGGCGGCAGAACCAGATTAACGGCCTGCACGGCAAGGGTTTTCACGTATTTTTGCCACTCTTCCATAGGAACCAATTGCCAAAGTGTTTTGCTCACACTACATTAGGCGCATAATGATAAGCAAAGCAATTTGAAGTAAGCAAAAAGAGCCGTGTCCCCATCACCTGAAACCGAATATAAAACTGCCACTCTTGAGGAATATTTCGAGCGCCGCGCCGAACTTCTTCGTGACATCGAGTTCAAAACCGTCCGCAAAGCATGGTTTACGCTCTCACACCTGCTATTGAACGAGCACGGCAAGGTTGCCGATATGGGCTGTGATGATGGCGAGATGACCTTCTGCATGGCCGCCCTCGCTCCCAATATCCAGTTTTTCGGCATCGACAAAAGCAAACGTCAGATCAACAAAGCCAAGGAGCTCTACGAGGATAAAGTCAATAACCTCGAATTCATCAACGCCGATGTTTCCACGCCCTTCGCAAAGGAGGGCACATATGATGCCATCGTTAATTCATACGTCCTGCACGAGGTTTATTCAGCCTCGCGCTACAGCGAAAAAATCGTCAAGGACACCTTCGCCACACATTTCAAAATGTTGAAAGAAGGCGGCACGCTCTTCATCCGCGATTTCGCCCGCCCGCCGCCTGAAGAATATGTCTTGCTCGAGATGCCCGATATTTCAGGCTACGGCGATACTTTGACCGAGATGAGCGAGACCGACCTTTTGCTTTGGTTTTCCGAACATGCCCGCCCGCGTCAGGACGCCGGGTGCGGCGGCTTTTTCCTTGAAGAACTGCCTCCCCGCTTCCCGCGCACGCGCCTGTTCCGCCTGCCCTATAAATGGGCCTATGAATTCCTGATGCGCAAAGACGACCGCGAGAAATGGGACAAAGAGCTCCCCATGGAATATACCTTCTTTACCGAGCGTGAATTTCGCAAAGAACTGCGCGGCCTCGGTGCACGCGTGCAATACTCCGCCCCATTCTGGGACGAGGAGCTGATCGAGGACCGCTTCGAAGGTCGCTTCCGCATGTATAACAACGAAGGCACACCTTTGGGCTACCCCTCCACGAGCTACGTCGCCGTCGCCAAAAAGATGAAAGACCGCCAGAGCCTTCTGATCGGGGAGCGCCGCCCGTCACGCACCGAAGACAGCTCCATCCGCATCACCGCCATGCGCAACGAGATCAGCGGCGAGGTCACCGATGTTATCTCGCGTGAATTCACCCCCTCCGAAATCCTGCCCTATCACGTCAGCGAAGAGGGACGCCTGAAAGTCTATCTGCATGACGGCATCCCGCGCGGCGTGGCCAACACTGTTCCTCGTAACGGCGAGAATATAGACGGCAAGCGCTGGTCTGGTCATATGATCGAGGCCCTAAGCGTCGAGGCCAGTATTGTGAATCAAATCGCCCCTGACAGTATCAAGGACACTGTCAAATTCGCCCGCGACCATGTCGGCCTGAAACCTTATGAGAGCGCCCTTCTCGTCCACGGCCCCGATTACTATCCCGCGCCCGATTATATCGACGAGCGCATCAAGACCTATTTCCTGAATGTAGAGCGCAGCGATAAATTGGTGCGCCCGAAAAACATGGTGAACAAGACCGAGCGCTTCCACGCCAAAGGCGATGTCCATGAATTCGATGCCCAGCAAGTCCTAAACGCCATTGCCGTCGGCATGGTGCCCAATGCACGGCTGGAGTTACAAATCCTCTCCCTTTTCGAACATCTGAATATCAAGCCCGAGACTTGGACGAACAAAGAAATCAACGTCCAGACCCAGAAAATCAACAAACGCGCCGAAACCAAAGATTTGCTACACCAGATCAGTGAAAAGGACGGCCGTTTCAAAGAGGTCAAGGGCAGCGCGGGACAGCTCCGCACGGTTCATTCCATCTTCGTCGAGGAAGGCCAGACCCAAGGCTCTACCACGGGCCTCTCCTCGGAAAACATGGATTTTGTAGTTTCGGATGAAAACACCATTAACACCGCGGTCGTCATTCCGCTTACCAAAGATTTGAAAGACGATCTGCACGCGGGCATTCTGGTCGATTACCTGCCCGTCCCCCAGCGCCATGAAGGCAACGGCCTGACCATGCACGCGCCCAGCTTTAACATTCCGCCCGATATCACCAATATCAAACAGCTCAAGCGCTTTATCGCCGATAAATTCAGCCTGAAGCCGGAAAACGTCATCAAGCTCGGCGAGAGTTATTTCAGCCATATCGGTCTGACCCAGCATCGCATTTACCCCTTCGCCGTGGCCGCCCCGCCGCAAGCTTTCGGCCCGTCGAAAACCGAATTCATCCCCTTCCACCAATACCGCCTGCTCTGGTCATCTTTGTCCAAAGACACCCATTTCATGGTCGTGATCGCACGCGCGTGGCAAATGCTGAGTAGCGATATCAAGAACGATTACAAAATGCGCGTTAAAGAAATCGTCCAGGAACGCTTCTCGGGCAAAGTTGCCGATTGGTCCATTCCAATGTCCTACGCCCCACCGCCCGGCAAAAATTCAGGCGCTAAAGTCAAAACGCTGGATGCTGACGTTCAAATTCAGGCTGATACCAAGGCTAAGATAGAGGCTGCCGCATCAAAAGCCGCGCCAATTGAAGAGCCGAAAGAGGAGGAAGAGCCTATACAAGACAAAGCGCCGGAAGCCACCCCGCAAAAAAAGGAAATGAAACGTCTCAGCGGTGCGCATACACCGTTCCACCAAAAAGTGATCGAGACCAAAACAGCACCTGAGCCTCTAAGCGCGGAGCAAGTCGCCGATAAACCTGACTTACAACACCCGCCCAAAGTAAAAGTCGAAACCGATATGCAGCTCAGCGATGATTTCCGGGAGTTGGACGAAATCGCCAGCGCGGTCGAGCGCACAATCCCCCATCATCTGCATGATCCGAAACCGGAAAAATGGTAGTTGCCATCACAGCTATGCCCTCTTCTTCTCCCAATGATATTCATGTTTTTGACCGCGAGACTATGGCGCTGCGCCGCAAACGCGCGGCCACAAATTTCGCGGATTACGATTTCCTGTTCCGATGGGCGGAAGAGCGCATTTTCGAAAGCCTGCCCGTTATCAAACGCGACTTTAAAAATGTGCTGGTGATCGGCGGGCGGTATAGCGCAGATTTCTTCACGCGATTACAATCCCATTTAAGCGCCGATGCCACCCTAAAAATTTACGACCGTGATGAAAGTTTCTATCCGCACCCCCCTCATACCCTGGTTACGGGGGATGAAGAAGTCCTGCCTTTCGCGCAGGAAAGCTTTGACCTGATCCTCAGCAATTTGAATTTCCACAACGTAAATGATCTGCCGGGGCTACTCATCCAAATCCGCAAGAGCTTAAAACCCGATGGGCTGATCATTGGCTCCCTATTCGGCGGCGAGACATTGTTCGAGCTGCGCGAGAGCCTGACGCAGGGCGAACTGCAAACAAAAGGCGGCGCGTCCCCGCGCGTTCATCCCTTCGCCACCAAGCAAGATATGGGCGCATTACTGCAACGTGCGGGCTACAACCTCCCCGTCATTGATTCCGATATCGTCACCGTCACTTACGACAATATGTTCAAACTCATGGCTGATCTGCGCGGCATGGGCGAAACCAATATCATTGCGGCGCGGGATAAAGCCTATGTCGGCAAGCGGCTGTTTTTCGAGGCCGCCGCCCATTACGCCGCCAACTTTGCTGAAAAAGACACAGACCGCATCGAGGCCAGCTTCGAGGTTATCTTTATCCACGGATGGGCGCCCCATGAAAGCCAGCAAAAGCCCCTAAAGCCGGGCAGCGCACAAACCCGCATGGCCGATGCGCTGGGCACCGATGAAGGTAAATTATAGGGGAACCAATTCCCCGATTAAATCATTGGGTTTAGGGGAACGTATTAGGGGACATCAAATGAAAATCGAGATTATTCCAATTCTGCAAGATAACTATTGCTACTTCATCCATTTCGAAAATGGCCAGAGCGCCGTTGTCGACCCCGGTGAGGCCGCGCCCGTCATTCAATATCTGGATGATAATATGCAGGTAC
>CAXBAL010000144.1:0-5846 GCA_963973475.1 uncultured Micavibrio sp. | reverse complement strand
GAGGGCATGTTGTGCGCATCACAGTAACCGATGGGCGCAACGCCGTTGAACAATTGGTGGATTTGAATTAAGCAAACGTCGCTCTAACGCTTCATTACATGCTCATAAAGTGCCAAAGTCTGGGCGACAATGGATTTTACATCAAAGGCCAGTTCGGCCAAATGACGACTTTCCTTGCCCATTTGCACGCGTAAGGCCTTATCGGTTAACAGACGCTCCATAGCTTCGGCGGTGGCATCCACGTCCAGTATCGGCACCAAAAACCCGTTCTCGCCATTGGGAACGGCCTCACGGCATCCGGCGTGATCGGTGGTAATAACAGGGCGTCCGGCGGCGCAGGCCTCGATGGTGACGCGCGGCACGCCTTCGCCGTAATAGGACGGGTAGACAATCACGGCGGCGCTGGAGAGCACGGCAGGCATATCACTCACACGGCCTAGCCATTCAACCACACCGTCTTTGATGTGCTCTTTCATCTCGGCTTCGGATATGGCGCGCGGGTTATGCGTGGTCAATCCGCCGGCGATTTGATAACGGGCTTTAATGCCTTTGGCGTGCAACTTACGCGCGGCCTCGACAAAGACCGATATACCTTTTTCATGCACAAGGCGTGTGGGCATCAGGGCGATGGGAAGGTCGCTCTCCGGCTCGGGAACGGGCGTGAACTTTTTCAGATCAACACCGGAGCTAATCACCAGATGGGTTCTCACGCGGCGTACATAACCCATATTAACCAGCAAATCGCGATCATCGGGATTTTGAAAGATCAAATCGGCGCGCGGATTTTTCAACACCAATTTGAGGAGCGGCGCAAGCGCGCGCCTGATCCATTTTGGCTTTGATCCGGGCGTGCGGAACAAAAACCCTAGGCCTGCAATCGTATAAAGAATGCGGTAGCGGCGCAGCCCCAAACAGGACAACCCAACCAGAAAACTGTATTTCAGGGTAACCGTATGAATGATCGCAGGCTTAACACTGCGGATAGTTTTGCGGGTATCAAGAACAGAGCTTAGAACGCTAAAGGGTCCGAATTTATTTTTCGGCTTGCGCAGAATGAGTACCTCAAACCCCTCAAGGCCTTCGATAGTATCGTTTTCATCGACGCCGACAATGCCGATGGTAATATCATATCCGGCCTCGCGCGCTCCGAGCGCCACAGGCATACGGCTTTTCCAGTCCAGATGATCAAAGATATATAATAATTTAGCGCCCATAAAATCCTAACCCAGCCATTTTTCTTTCCAGCCCTGAAACATCAAGATTGTCCAAAGGCGCTCGGCGTGATTGCCGCGGCCAGCCTTGTGATCAGACCAGAGTTTTTGTACTGTTTTCGCATCCAAAATACCGTCGGCGTTCATGGCGCTCTCATCCAGCAGCACCTCCGCCCAATCGCGTAAATCACCGTTCAGCCAATCACCGACTGGCATGGCAAAGCCTTGCTTCGGGCGCTCGAATAACTCGCGCGGGACATGGCGCGCCAGCACTTCGCGGAGCAACCATTTGCCCTGCCCGTTCCTGATTTTAAGCCGCTCGGGTAGGCTCCAGCTATAATCGTATACACGCTTATCCAGCAGCGGCGCGCGCGCCTCTAATGATACCGCCATCGAAGCGCGGTCAACCTTAACCAGGATATCATCGGGTAGATAACACATGCTATCCCAGAGCATCATCTTCTCGGCAAAACTAAGGCCGTTCGTTTGTTTGGCCGGATCGGTGAGCGGGATTTGCGGCTCGCCTCCGCCCTTGACCAGCGCCGCCGGATCATCGAAAGTACTGAGCAGGCTCATGTAAATTTCGCGCTCGCTGCCTTTGGACAGGATATCGGCAATTTTATGGACGCGCGTTCCTGCTTGGGGCAGGTTCTTCAGAGCGCGGCTCCATTGCGCGGGTGGGACGGTGCGAATTAAAGCGCCCAAAATACCGCGCGCAAATTTCGGCATTGTCCGCATTCTGCGCCAAAGTTTCGGCCCCATTACATGGCGGTTATAACCGCCGAGCATTTCATCGCCGCCATCGCCCGATAGTGCAACCGTAACATCAGCCCGCGCGAATTTGCACACCAGATAGGTCGGTATGGCCGAGATATCGGCAAATGGCTCGTCATAAATGGTGGAGAGGAGCGGGATCACATCCAGCGCATCACGCCCGCCCAGCTTGATCTCGTGATGATCAGTGCCAAGATGCGCGGCGACTTTGGCGGCATAAACCGATTCATCAAATCCGGCTTCTTGAAAGCCGACCGAATAGGTTTTGACGGGCTTGGAGGCGCGTGATTGCATAAGCGCTGTTACGGCAGAGCTATCAATTCCGCCAGATAGGAATGCGCCCAAAGGGACGTCGGAAATCATGCGCTCCTCCACGCATGTGCCGAGCAGGGCTTCGAATTCAGCTATGACTTGGTCATCGCTTAAATTTTCATCCTTGCGCATTCGCGCTGTGCTCATGGCCTCGGTATGATCCCAATAGGCTTCCATATCGGCGGATAAATTCTGCGCAGGAGCCAAGTTCTCCAGATCAATCTTCAGGCGGTGGCCAGCGGGCAGGCTCCAGACGTTCTCGTAAATACAATGCGGCGCGGGCACGCAAGCATGGCGCATATAAAGGGTTAGCGCGTCCTTATTCAACGCCGCGCTAAAATCAGGGTGGGCACGCAGGGCTTTCAGCTCCGAGCCAAAGACCAGCGTTTTACCCGCCCAGCCGACATAGAGAGGCTTTTTGCCCATACGGTCGCGCGCCAGATGCAGCGTGCGTTCCTTGCGGTCCCACAAAGCAAAGGCGAACATGCCGTTGAATTTCTGCAAGGCCTGATTGAGGCCGTAGGCTTCGATTGTGGCCAGCATGACTTCGGTATCGCTGCGGCCACGAAAAACAGTGCCCTTGGCCTCGCAATCGCGGCGTAGCTCAAGGAAATTATAAACCTCGCCATTATAGGCCATGATGTAGCGGCCGGAGGCACTTTCCATCGGCTGCGCGCCTTCCGCACTGAGGTCGATAATGGAGAGGCGCCGATGCGCGAGCAGACAGCCTGCATCGGGGTCTTGCCAGATATCACCCGCGTCAGGGCCGCGATGCGCAATGGTTTGCAGCATATCGGCGCCCATTTTTCGGCGTTGCTGAACGCCAAGTGAATTATCTTTACTGAGAAACCCTGTGAAACCGCACATGAAAAAGCTATATAATTTCTGGTAGAATAGTTGTAAGACTGAAAAACAAGCCAAAAGAGTAACACGAAACAGGATAAAGAATGAACATAGATTTATTGTTCACAAATCAGGGAGAGGCCGGTTTGATCGCGAATGAGAATTTCGCCCGCAAGATCGCCGGAATCGTTTTCGATACCCAAAGCGGTATTTTCACCATCGAATTTGCCGATATGGATTTCATGGATTTGAATATCCCTGTCGAGCCGGAATATAACCAGCATCTGGATATGAACACGATCATCCATGTCGGATCGGTCAAGGACGGCCATATAGGGCAGGCCTATCAGGTTCCGCTGATGTTCAGTGACGACCCCTATCGCAACGAAATTATGAAGCCCGAGCAACCCGCGCAACCCTTGGCCGCGTTTTCGTATTTCATGAAACAGTGCGTGGTGGGTCAGCCTGTCTTCCGCGATGATTTGGGGGACGAGGATTCCATGGGCTGCGTGCTCGGCTCTGCCAGCCCGTCCAGCCTTGAATTTGCACCGCATCTGGCGCGCCGTCACGGACTGGAAGTGCGCCCAACCGCGCAGCCATCTATCAATGCACCTGGTATGGGGCTTGGCGGCTCTAGCGGCGGCGGTGGTGGCGGCACATATCGCCAAGGCAATCAGAATAATTCGGGCTCCAATTCCGGTTCTGGCAATAAAGACACCAAGAAATAACGGAACCAAAACCGCCCTCAATCGTTTGACTTCCCGAAACACTGATATAAATAGAATAGTGAATTCACACTATTTCAGAAGGGATAAAACATGAGTTCCAAAACATTAGCCAATAGCCTGAAAGTCGTACTGGCCGACACATTTGTGCTGTATTTTAAAACGCATAGCTTTCACTGGAATGTAACAGGGCCGCATTTCAAATCACTGCACGAGTTGTTTGAAGAGCAATATACCGAAATTTGGCAAGCCACTGATATTATTGCCGAGCGCATCCGCACAATTGGTGAATATGCGCCCAATAATTTCGAGGAAATGACGAAGGTTGCCACTTTGCGATCATCTGGCCAAACTCCTGACGAGCAAAGCATGGTTCAAATTCTGGCCGAGGATAATCGCGCCATCGTCAAAACGCTTTATGATGCCATGAAAACGGCGGAAAATGACAATGACGAAGCCACTGTTGATTTGATGGTTGAGCGTATCCGCACCCATGAAAAAGCTGCATGGATGCTCGAAAGCTCTCAAGCGAAGTAAGATTATCTAACTATTTTTAAAAATTAGCGCATGCGTCAGGGGATAATCCTCTGGCGCATTTTGCCATTCAATGATGGCCTCGCCCACGGGCTTGAAACTTTCGGAAATCAGGATGGAGAAATCACGTACCAAAGGTGTGAAGGTACTCTTCCCAGATACATTATCGGCATGCACAACAATATGCGCGCCCTTTTTCATCACGGGTTTCAGCCCCTCAAATATCTCGGCCATGCGTTCCAGATAGCGCGGATAGCCCGCATAGATTTTATCGCCGCAATAAAGCGGGTTCCATCCATGATTTATGGCCATAAAGGGCGGAGAGGTTATACAAAAATCCATCTTCGGAAAGCCCATATCGCCCGCGTCGCCTGCATCGGCGCAGCGAATATTTTGCCAGTGCGCGCACTGACCTGCCGCCCATTCATGGCGCTCGGGATCGGCCTCAATGCCATAGGGGATACGCCCAAGCTCCTCGCATACAAAGGCCGTGGTGCCGTGCCCCATGAAGGGATCAAAGACCTTGTCTTTTTTATTGGTGAAATGCTCGATAAAAAAGCGTGGAAAGCTTTCGGGGTATTTGTCCTGATTACTATCTTTTGGTGCCACGCCGTGTTCCCGCAAAAAAGGCAACTGTATTAAAACAGGATACGTCATAAGAAACCCTATTGCGCTGCCCGTATTTTACGCCATTTATTCACATTATTATTGTGATCGCGCAAGGTGACGGCGAAGGCATGGCCCCCACTACCATCGGCGACCATATAAATGTAGTCATGCTCCTCGGGGTCAAGCACGGCCTCGAGGGAGGCTTTACCCGGATTACAAATCGGGCCGGGCGGCAGGCCGGGATAAATATAGGTATTGTAAGGCGAATCAAATTCCAGATCTTTACGCAAAATGCGGCGACCAAGCGGACCCATGCCATCTGTTTTCGGGCGTCCATCAACAATGCCGTAAATAACGGTCGGATCGGATTGCAGGCGCATGCCCTTATCCAGACGGTTCAGGAACAATCCGGCCACGCGGCGGCGCTCTTCCGGATTACCCGCCTCTTTTTCAACGATAGAGGCCAGTATCAAAGCGTCCTGAGGGGTTTTCAGATGTTTGTTATTGGTCTTGCGCAAACGCCATGTGGCCTCCAGCATCGTGTCCATAATGCCCTGCATCCGCAGCAACACATTGTCACGGCTTTCTCCACGAATATAATTATAAGTGTCGGGATAAATTGTACCCTCAAGCGGCGGTGTTAATAACTCACCGGTAAGTATATCAATATCGTTCAGAATATTCATGACTTCAAAAGAGGTTGTACATTCGGGAATTGTGAATTGATATTCTATCGTTTGACCCGATTGCATGGTCGCGACAACTTCTTGCATACTCATATTCGGCTCTAACCGATATTCGCCGGCTTTGAGGAATCTATTATCATCCAGAAATTTTA
>CAXBAL010000143.1:0-5866 GCA_963973475.1 uncultured Micavibrio sp. | reverse complement strand
AACGCTTTGATCACGATAAACATGGAATTATCGCGATTCGCCGCTGGCTAAAAACGGAAAGACCACAAAGCTATAAGGAAACAGCCGCGACTTATAAACGGGAAAAGATTAACCCGACCCTAACGACAGGTGAACTGGTCTAAACGCATTTTCTTTTAAAATCAGCGCGTTATTTGTAATCTTCTTGCTCTACATTAAAGCAGAATGATTTTTAGTAACCTATTCCTTGTGCGGTGCAGCTACTGATTTTCTGGTAGTTTTTCGTTAAATCCTTAATATTTACGCATGCGAAAGACCTTCTCGAAACATGCGGCCAATGATAACCCCAAAGAACGGAATTCTTCCGAGCCGCGAATCTTCCTAGCACTACAAGGCGGCGGATCACACGGCGCGTTCGAAGCGGGCGTTATCGAAGCCCTGCAAGAAGCCGATCTTCTCAAACATGTAAAAGGCATCAGCGGCACCAGTGCCGGCGCGTTTAACGCCGCCCCGCTCAGCTACGCGCTTAATCTCGGCAAGCCCGAAATGGCTCCTGCCTTGGTCAATAAAGCATGGATCGAGATTGCGCAGAGCAGCGAAGCCATATCGCTCATGCACAGCTTTGCCCGCGCCGCCTCCACTATGGCACCGTTCTTTATGACCCCGACCCGCTACCCGAATTTACCTGCGCGCCATGTATCCAACCTTGAAAATGCCGGCCATGTCGCCCAGGCATACGGCGTTATTTCCCAATCCGGCGATATTAAAAACCGGATGACCAAAGTCATTCCCGACTGGGACGTTATCAAAAACGGTGAGATCGAAACAATCATCGCAGCCACAGAAATCCAGCGCGTTGGCCCGCTGAAGGTTTGTGCCGAAAAACTGTTCTACAATGCCGATATCGACGCCAATGCTATCGCTGCCTCGGCCACTTTGATCGGCACACATGAAAAAGACGGCGCTGAATACAAAGACGGCGGCTACACCAACAACCCGCCCCTGCAAGATGGCGCCAAGGGTGATTATACCGATATCATGACCATCATGCTCAGCCCGCGCCCCGATGCGCCGCTACAGCCGCAAACCCAGGCAGAGCAAGTCAATGCAAAAAATTTCCTGCATGACGAGGTTTATAACGAACTGGCTCTACTGACAGACCAAGGCGATAAATTCATCCATGTCATCGAAATGGAGCACGAGCCACACTGGAACGAGACGAGTAAAATGAATTCCGAAGGCAAATGGATAGCCGAGCTGCATCAGCGCGGATACCAAGCAGGGAAAGACTGGATCGCCAAGCACGCTAAAGACCTTGGTAAACGCACAACCTTTGATGCGAAAAGTGCATCCGGCCAGCATTACGAACTGGACAATCCAGAGTACGCCGTTGCATTATAGGGAATGCGTACAACACCCGAACTCCCCGATAACGTCCGAATCAAACACTCCGCCCGTGCGCGGCGCTTAGCGCTGCGGCTTGATACGAAAGAGCGGGTTATCAATCTGGTCATTCCAAAGGGCGTATCGCTCCGCAAAGCCCATGATTTTGCAAAATACCACGAGACATGGATTACCAAAGCCCTGATGGAGCTGCCCCCGCCGCAGCCCTTCGCGCATGAGCGCACCATTCCTTTGCTTGGCGCAGACAGAATCATTCATGTTGAGCAGGATCCAAGCCGTAAAACAACCGATGTAAAACTCACGCCGACACATTTGCTGGTAAAAACCAACAAAGAGGATCCGTCCTGCCGAATCGAGCGTTTCATCAAAAATCTCGCCCGCGATAAATTAACGGAAATGGCGCATGCCAAAGCCATCGACATCAACAAACAAATCACCGCCATCCGTATCGGCGATACCAAAAGCCGCTGGGGCAGCTGCTCCGAAGACGGCAAGCTGGCCTTCTCATGGCGCCTGATCTTCGCGCCCTCACTGGCCATGGATTACGTGGTCGCGCATGAAGTCGCGCACCTTATCCACCTGCACCACCAAAAATCTTTCTGGAATTTATGCCGCGATCTCTCCATTGATTTTGTAGAGGGTGAATACTGGATGCGCAATCATGGGCATGAGCTGATGCGCTATGGCGCAAAAGAACAGCCTTGACAAAATAGGAATTAATTCATATATTGAGGTCAGATCGATCTGCTGGTAGCACATCAGACGCGGGAACAGGAAGGAAAAGGCTAAAAATGCCACACCTTCACGAGAAGTCATAGCCCCCGAAATATGCTACCAGGTATAAACAACTATACTATGCGCAACGTTTTGGGCGCGCCCTTTTCGCATGTTTTAAAAACCGCATGAAGAGGCATATACACACCGCATATTCCCTTCCCCGCAACCGGAAGCCAGCGATGAACCAATCACCGCCTTAAATCTTCATGCTTGTCTCTCCTAAAAACTATCCAGCGCCGATTGCAGAATCACTTGCGCGGCCAGCTTATCGGTCAAGCCGCTTTCTTTCGCTTTACGCTTACGCACAGCTCCATCCACAAGGCTATCCGCAGCCAGTGTGGAAAACCGCTCGTCCTGAAAGGCTATCCAAGGATCGTTTCCGAAAATATCCGGATGATTGCGCATTTCGGCGGCAAAATCCCGCACGGCCTGACATCTCGGGCCTTCGCTTTGATCCATATTGATGGGAAGGCCAAGGACATACCCGCCGACTTCATAATCGCGAATAATACCTTCCAGCACTTTGATATCCTTCGTAAATTTCGTGCGCTTGATCGTTTGCAGGGGCGTCGCAAGCGAATGCATAGGGTCACACAGCGCAACCCCAATGGTTTTCTTCCCGATATCCAGCCCCATAAGGCGCACATCTCGCGGGCGGTCTTTGTAAATCTCTTTCAAGTAACCACTTGTCATTTGCACTCTCAAGCCTTAAAACTTCTTTGTTATATAATTTAAGGAATACAGGAATGTCTATTGATAAACAAACCGTTTTGAAGGTTGCCAATCTCGCCCGTATCGAAGTCACCGATAGCGAGGCCGAGGCCATGGTCGGCAAGCTGGATAAGATCATCGGCTTTGTCGAACAACTCTCCGAAGTGGATACCGAAAATGTGGAGCCGCTGGCCAACGTGGTCGATATTGATTTGCGCCTGCGTGAAGACGTGGTGAGCGACGGTGATTGCCAGGACAAGGTTCTGGCCAATGCCCCCGAATCCATGGAAGGATTCTTTGTGGTGCCGAAGGTGGTCGAATAAACCATGGTCACGCAGCATCCCAAAAATATGCCCGAAAACAAAAAGGCCATGATCCGCATGGTTCTTACGGTCTCGGGCTTTGTTTTTACCGCTCTGGGCTTGGCTTGTTTGATAATGCCAGCTGGCGTGGCCGAGATGCTGGGGCAGGATAACAAGGATACGGCCATAGCAAATATACTGGGCGCGGCCTTTATTCTGGTAGGAATCAGCGATATCGCCATCGCAAAAATAATCTTTAAGGGAAATACGAACAATGACTGATCTGACACATCTTACAATCGCAGGCGCGCTGGAAGGCCTTAAGAAAAAGGAGTTTACCTCCGTTGAGTTGACCCAAGCGCATATTGATGCGATGTCCGGCGCGCGTGATTTGAACGCTTTTATCGTCGAAACACCTGAAAAAGCGCTGGAACAAGCCCGCGCATCCGATGCAAAACGTGCTTCGGGCAATGTCGGGCTGCTGGAAGGCATTCCGATGGCGATCAAGGATTTATTCTGTACCGAGGGCGTGCAAACCACAGCCTCCAGCAAAATTCTGGAAGGATTCATCCCGCAATATGAATCAACAGTAACATCAAAAATGTTCGCCGAGGGCACTGTGATGCTTGGTAAAGTGGCCTTGGATGAATTCGCCATGGGTTCATCAAACACCACTAGCTATTTCGGCAATGTTATTAACCCTTGGAGAGCCGAAGACGGCAAAGACCTTGTCCCGGGTGGCTCTTCCGGTGGTTCTGCCTCTGCTGTTGCCTCCCGTATTGCGATGGGCGCAACCGGAACCGACACGGGTGGCTCCATCAGACAGCCTGCCTCGTTCTGCGGCTTAGCTGGCATCAAGCCAACCTATGGCCGCTGCTCTCGTTGGGGCATTATTGCATTCGCGTCCTCCCTCGACCAAGCTGGCCCGATTGCCCGCACCAGCGAGGATTGCGCAATTATGCTGGAGGCCATGGCCGGATTTGACCCCAAAGACAGCACATCCGCCGACCGCCCCGTGCCAAAATATACCGAATCTCTAACAGGCGATATGAAAGGCCTGCGCGTTGGTATCCCGAAAGAATACCGCCTTGATGGCACCCCCGAAGAGATCGTAAAAATCTGGGATCAGGGCATCGCATGGGCAAAAGATGCGGGCGCGGAGATCGTCGAAGTCAGCCTGCCGCACACGAAATATGCCCTGCCGACCTATTACATCATTGCGCCTGCGGAGGCATCTTCAAATCTATCGCGCTATGACGGTGTACGCTACGGCCTGCGCGTTGATGAGGGCGGCAATCTGAACGAGATGTATTCCAAAACCCGCGCCGAGGGCTTTGGCGACGAGGTAAAGCGCCGCATTATGATCGGTGCCTATGTGCTCTCAGCCGGATATTACGATGCCTATTACATCAAGGCGCAAAAAGTCCGCCGCCTGATTTTGAATGATTTCATGAAGGCCTACGAAAAATGTGATGTCCTGCTTACTCCGACCGCGCCTTCCTCGGCTTTTGCGATTGGCGAGAATGATGACGACCCGATCAAGATGTATCTGAATGACGTCTTCACCGTTCCGGCGTCACTGGCTGGCGTGCCGGGCATGTCCATTGCAGCAGGACTGGATTCCAAAGGCCTGCCGCTCGGGCTGCAAATTCTTGGCCGTCCGTGGGACGAGGCAACCGTTTTGAAAGTCGGCCATGCGATTGAGCAAAAGGCAGCCTTCAACGCCCTGCCCCAAGCCTTGCTGAAAAAAGCGGCCTAGTCTGCTATGCTAATATGATGAAGCTTTTCCTCACGCTGATATTATTGAGCTTTTCAGGCGCGTTTAACGCTGCCCTAGCGCAATTTGAGCAGCGCAACCTCACCCTGGAAGAGCAGCTGGGCCTAACCGAGCCGCAAGAAGCGCCAGCCACGCCCGAAGACAGAAAATCCGCACTCGTTAATCGTTATTACAATGGTTGCTTGGCCAACCCTACTCCTGCACTCTCGGATTCAGCTCAAGAAACATTATGTTCCTGCGCCGCCGTCGGCATGGAAACCGATATGTCACTGGAGGAAATAGAGGGACTTTACACGCCCGTTACCGGCAGCGCGGATTACCGTCAGTATTTCATGACCGAAATATACGGCAATTGCCTGAAATACCCGATGCGCAGTTTCGTTTTGGATAACTGTATGAGCAATGAAACCTTCCGCAAGGAAATTGTACAATACAGGCAGGTTTGCGAATGTGCGGCCGATACAACAGGGCGCTATATGAATCAAATGGGTCCGACCTTAATGCGCGCCGCCTTGACCGAGGATTGGAATAGCCCCGATCCGCTCATGACTGTCATTGCAAATCATGACTTCAGAAGAATGACGGCCGGGTATCTACGCCGCTGCGTGCAAATCCATGTGTTTGATTTGAAATAGCATGGGCATACAAAAATCCAGCATTTTAAAAGGTGTTCTGATAACGCTCTTGGCCTACGCCATCATTACCTTGGGCGATGCGTTCTTGAAGCTGTCAACACAGCAGCACCCCTTGCTTTATGTCAGCGCGGTTATCAGCACTTTTCAGGTTATACTGATGCTGGCAATCGCACCGTTTTTTGGCGGCTATAAAAACCTGTACCGCACGCAAAACCTTATTCCCCATCTGTTACGCGGGCTGGCCTCTGTCTTTGTGCATCTCGCCTTGCTGGCGCATTTTA
>CAXBAL010000142.1:0-5900 GCA_963973475.1 uncultured Micavibrio sp. | reverse complement strand
GCATTCGTGCCCGTGCAAAATGAAAATACACCTTTCGCGCCCGCCAGCCCTTATGCCGCGGCCAAGCTCTACGCCTATTGGGTGGTGCGCAATTACCGCGAGGCCTATGGAATACACGCTTCGAACGGTATATTGTTCAATCATGAAAGCCCTTTGCGCGGGGAAAGTTTTGTGAGCCGCAAAATCACACGTGCCGTCGCTGCCATTAAAAACGGAAGCGATAAGGTGCTAACACTGGGCAATCTGGATGCGCGCCGCGATTGGGGGCATGCCAAAGATTACGTGCGCGGTATGTGGCTCATGCTGCAACAAGATAGACCCGATGATTATGTGCTGGCCACAGGCCGCGCCGAGACCGTGCGCTGGTTTACCCAACAGGCGTTCTCTTGCGCGGGGATAGAGATTGAATGGCGCGGGCAGGGCACTGATGAGGTCGGAATTTGCACCCATACTGGACGCATTCTCATAGCAATTGACTTGGCTTTCTACCGCCCTGTTGATATCGGCCATCTCTGCGGCGATGCCGCTAAAGCGCGCGAGATTTTAGGTTGGCAGCCGGAGATCGCAATGGAGGCGATGATCAAAGAGATGGTGGCCACCGACATGAAATAACAAACCCCGCCGGAATGCGGCGGGTTTGTTTTAATGGCGGAGAGACAGGGATTCGAACCCTGGATGGGCTTGCACCCATGCCGGTTTTCAAGACCGGTGCATTCAACCACTCTGCCATCTCTCCAAAAGAATGTGTGAGTAGGTGTGAAATCAGAATGTAATTTCTAACGATATTCTGCTATTCCTGTCTAGTGTTAATTTAAAGAATTTTTGGTTTGTGGGATGTTTTTTAGTCAATAGGCTCCTATGTGTATGAAACCGCATCCTGTTTAATGATATGAAAGTGATAGTATAATGATCCGTAAACTCATCCTGACAACAACTCTATTGCTTTCCGGTTCTTTAACCGCGTATGCCAATCCGCAGCCCTTTAGCGCGTGGCTGGACGGCGTGCGCGCCGAGGCAATTAGAAATGGGATTAGCCAGCCTATCGTTGAGGCGGCATTATCAGATGTAAATGCGCCGATTTCGCGCATAATTGAGTTGGACCGTAAACAGCCCGAAGGCACA
The DNA here is from genome assembly GCA_963973475.1 of uncultured Micavibrio sp. Classification (GTDB taxonomy): domain Bacteria; phylum Pseudomonadota; class Alphaproteobacteria; order Micavibrionales; family Micavibrionaceae; genus UBA2638. The sequence continues at coordinate 4,778 of CAXBAL010000142.1, read as the reverse complement.
ATGACCTTCGCCCGTTATAAAACCAACGTTATCTCGCAAGCGCGCATTGACCAGGGGCGCCGCATGTACCGTGAACACCGCGCCGAACTGGAGCGAGCCGCACAAGCTTATGGCGTGCCCGCCAATTATATTGTTGCGCTATGGGGGATCGAGACCAGCTATGGTAATAATACGGGCGGCTTTGGTGTAATCCCCGCGCTTGCCACCTTGGCTTATGACGGGCGCCGCAGTGAATTTTTTCGCTCAGAGCTTATGAATGCATTAAAAATTCTGGATGAGGGGCATATTGAACCCGCCAATATGAAAGGCTCATGGGCCGGCGCGATGGGGCAGAATCAGTTTATGCCCTCCAGCTTCAATAGCTACGCCGTGGATGGCAATAACGATGGTCGCCGTAACATATGGACATCCTTGCCTGATGTGTTTGCATCCAGCGCCAATTATCTGAGCCGTCATGGTTGGGTAGAGGATGAAAGATGGGGGCGCGAAGTAAAACTGCCTGCTGATTTTTCCTCGTCACAAGCCTCGCTGGATATTAAAAAATCGCTTGATGAATGGAAAAATATGGGGGTGACTTTACCCAATGGCGCGCCAATCCCAACAGCGCACGGCATGGAAGCATCGGTTGTTATTCCAGACGGTATAGATGGTCCTGCTTTCTTGGCCTATGATAATTACCGTGTTATCATGCGATGGAATAAATCCACATATTTTGCAACATCTGTTGGCCTGCTGGCCGATGCCATAGCCTATTGATCTTTGAAATAATAGGTGTCATTAAAAAATAAAATAGAAGAGCCCATGAAACAATATTTTTCTCTATGCTTAGCATTTGCTGCTTTATTACTTGTAAATGCATGTGCCGAGGCCGAGTTGGCCTCTCATGTCGCCAAAACGGTTCCCGGCCAATCCAAATCCCAAGGCAATTTTAAAGTTGGTACACCTTATAAGGTTGCAGGGAAATGGTACCGCCCTGCAGAAAGCTATACACATGAAGAAAGCGGTATTGCGTCATGGTATGGACCTAACTTTCATGGGAAGCCTACGGCGAATGGCGAGCTTTTTGATCAGAATGAATTGACTGCGGCACATAGAACCCTACAGCTTCCCTCGTTAATCCGTGTAACCAATTTGGAAAATGGTCGATCTCTTGTCCTTCGTGTTAACGACCGTGGGCCATTTTCTCGCGGACGTGTGCTTGATGTTTCCAAACGCGGGGCCGAACTTTTAGGCTTTAAAAGTCAAGGCACAGCACGGGTGAAAATACAGGTTCTTGCGCAAGAAAGCCGTGCAATAGCCGAGGCTGCCCGCCGCGGTGAGGATACGTCCGGCATTGAAGTTGCTATGAACGAGCGGATCGTATCTGGCCGTATGCCTGTGCCGCCAACAGGCACTGCACCGCTTGAGCCTAAAGCAGGGTATCAAAGTGCTTCTATTACTTCCGGCGCGCCTGTGCAGCCTGTTGAAGTTGCCGATTTGCGGCCGCCGCAGGGTGTGAGCGGTCACAATGTCGGGGGGCGTTTCTACCCCGATCCGGTCGTAAAACAAGTCCCTGTCCAGCCAACCACAATATATGTTCAGGCAGGCTCGTTTACGGATAAGGGCAATGCCGAGCGCTTGGCTTCCAAGCTAAGTGTGTATGGGAAAACACAGGTTACACCCGCTACTATCCGTGGCCAACAATTCTACCGTGTCCGTTTTCCTGCAGGGAATGTATCGACAGCTGATTCAATTTTGGCAAATCTGGTGCGTGCCGGAAATGATAAGGCAATAATCATGGTTGAATAATACTGATAAGCTTGCTTTACTATGGTCGAATTCCTCGTTCTTTTTTAGTTATCTAACACAAGGATTATAATATGCGCTCCATTGCTCTTCTGACTGCTTTTGTTCTGCTCTCTATCACGCCTGCACAGGCGCAGGGCACAGTAGAAACTGCGGCCAAGCAGGCCATTATTATTGATTATGATACCGGCACGGTTTTGATGGAAAAGAATGCGGATGCGCGCATGCCGACCTCCTCTATGAGTAAGGTTATGACTATTTATATGGTCTTTGACGCTTTGAAAGCCGGTAATGTCCAGATGGGCGATACCTTTTTAGTCAGCGAAAAAGCTTGGCGCAAGGGCGGCTCCAAAATGTTTGTGGAAGTGAACAAGCGGGTTGCTGTGGAAGATCTAATACGCGGTGTCATTGTGCAATCGGGCAATGATGCGACCATCGTATTGGCCGAAGGGCTATCAGGAACTGAAGATGCTTTCGCATATGCAATGACAGCCAAAGCCAAAGAATTGGGTATGGAAAGCTCTAATTTCACTAATGCAAGCGGCTGGCCTGATCCGCTGCATTATTCGACCGCGCGCGATCTTGCGACGTTAGGAAAGCGCATTATAAAGGACTTTCCCGAATATTATTCTATCTATTCCGAAAAGGAATTCACTTATAATAAGATTTCCCAAAACAACCGCAATCCACTTTTGTTCCGTAATATGGGGGCAGATGGGATTAAAACAGGCCATACCGAAGATGGTGGGTATGGCCTTATTGGTTCCGGCGTTAGTCCTGAGGGGCGCCGCGTAGTACTGGTCGTGAATGGCCTTACAAGCGAAGCCGAGCGTGCCCAAGAATCCGCGCGCTTGCTTGAGTGGGCTTTGCAGGGCTTTTCCAATAAGTCCGCCTTTACCGCCGGCCAGAATGTTATAGAGGCCCAGGTGGCATATGGTAAGCAGGATGTCGTGCCTTTACAGGTTCAAAACGATGTGGTTTTAACGCTGCCTAAAATATCGTCTACAGATTTAACTGTGGAAGCCGTTTATAACAGCCCGCTTATTGCCCCGATTGCAAAAGGCGACCAGGTTGGAACTCTACATGTATCAATTCCCGGGCGCGAGCAGGTTCAGGAAATCCCTCTATTGGCCGCGCAAGATGTGAAAGCACAAGGTTTCTTTGCAAAAACCATCGCAAAAGCGAAACAGTTCTTTGCAGGGGCGGCATAAGCTTTTACACTGCACTTTATGGGACAAAATCAGGGATATTTCATCACTTTTGAAGGCGGCGAAGGCTCCGGTAAATCAACGCAAGTCAAATTGCTGGCCGATCATTTGCGCGGGCAGGGTCGTGACGTGGTACTAACACGCGAACCGGGCGGCACGCCTGAGGCCGAGAAAATCCGTGATCTTCTGGTGCGTAATGATGGGGGAGATTGGTCACCGTTGGAAGAATGCTTGTTGTTATTTGCTGCGCGTGTCCACCATATTCGTACGCTAATCAAGCCAGCCTTGGAAGCCGGGAAGATTATTATCAGTGATCGCTTCACCGATTCCACGCGCGCTTATCAGGGCTATGGGCTGGGGATGTCGCTGAAAAAAATCGAGGCACTTAACAATGATTGCCTTGACGGCTTTAAGCCCGATCTTACATTTCTTCTCGATATTGATGTGAAGGATGGGCTTGCACGCTCGACACGACGTTTAGCGGATGAGCAGAGCAGCGAAGACCGCTATGAAAATCTCGATATAGGATTTCATGAAAAACTGCGTGCGGGTTTTCTGGATATGGCAGGGCGTGAGCCGCTGCGTTTCCGTGTCATTGATGCGGATAATCCTGTGGATGAAATTGCGGATAAAATTAAGGTGACGCTGGCGGAAAGGCTGTGGGCGGCATGAATCTATTCGGCGATGATGTGCAGGGTGAACCGGTTCAAGAAACCGATCTGACGCTTGATGAGACGGGTGCGGTGCCTGCTGGAGAAATGCTGCCAAAAGATAATCCGCTCTGTTTGGGCCATCATATTCAGGAAGAGGGTATCTTAAAGCTCTATAATGCCGATAAAATGCCCCACGCCCTTATCTTTGCAGGCGCAGAAGGGATTGGCAAGCTCACCTTCGCCTATCGCACCGCGCGGTTTTTGCTGGCACAGGATATCACCGACCCCAATCAGGATGCACTATTCGGTCCTGCAGAGCCGGAACCCGCGAGCACGATGGAGATTGCGCCCGACCATCCGACATTCCGTCGCATTGCTGCGGGCGGGCATTCCGATTTCAAGATCGTCGACCGGCTCTATGACGATGCCAAGGGGCGCAAAAAGGACAGCGTTGAAGTTGCCGAAATTCGTAAGGTCGCGCCTTTTTTGCGTATGACGGCCGCGGAAGGCGGTTGGCGCGTTGTCATCATTAATGATGCCGATACGATGAATCGCAGTTCGCAAAATGCCATTTTGAAAATTTTGGAAGAGCCGCCGGATAATACGCTTTTGATTTTGGCTGCGCACCGTCTTGGCGCACTGATTCCGACTATCCGCTCGCGTGCGCGCGTTATTAATTTCCAGCCGCTGAGTCTTGAGGATTTTCAGGTCCTTTTGCAACGCCAAGGCCATCATCTGGGGCAAAGTGAGTTACAGGCGCTTTATACTCTCTCGGAATCCAGTATTGGCCGCGCGCTTGATTTGATTGATCAGGGCGGCCTTGATGTGATGGGCAAGGTGATTACTATGTTTGAGGATTACCCCAAATGGAAATATTCGCAAATCCATGTCGTGGCCGAGGATCTTGCACGCCCCAATAATTCACACGGCTTTATGATGTTCCAGAATGTCATGCTCTGGATTGCGCGGCAATTGACGATTGCCAAAGCGCGGGGGCGTAATTTGCCAAGCGGGCCGTTATCATCTTTAGATTTGTTCGATACTGTGATACAAAATTCCTCTCTTGAAGGGCTGATGCGCTTATGCGATATCCTTCAGGATCATTTCGAGACCGTCAATCGCGGCAATCTGG
>CAXBAL010000141.1:0-5914 GCA_963973475.1 uncultured Micavibrio sp. | reverse complement strand
CTGAAGAAAATCATAGACGCCTATGATCCCGACTGCATTCATATCTCGACCGAAGGCCCGCTGGGCTGGGCGGCGCGGAAATATTGCCTGAAGCACGGCAAGAAATTCACCACATCCTTCCATACCCAATTCCCCGATTATGTGGCCAAACGGGTGGCGACGATGGTGCCACCGCTCTATAATTTTGCGCATAAGATGGCTGTGAAATATGTGCGAAGGTTTCATGATCCATCTTCTTGCATGATGGTGGCAACGCCGAGTCTGGAGCAGCGCCTGCGCAGCTGGGGGTTCGAGAACAAAATGCAACGCGTCTCGCGCGGGGTAAAGCTGGATCAGTTTTATGCAGGCGAAAAGACGCTGTTTCAGGACTTGAAAGCCCCTATCGCGCTTTATGTCGGTCGCATCGCCATCGAGAAAAATCTGGAAGACTTTCTGGCTATGAATTGGGATGGCACGAAAGTACTAGTCGGGGACGGCCCCAGCAAATCCTATCTGGAAAACAAATATCCTGACGCCGTTTTTGCAGGCACCAAGCAAGACGAGGAACTTGCCGCCCATTACCGCTCCGCCGATCTGTTCGTGTTCCCGTCCAAAACCGATACATTCGGGATGGTGCTGGTCGAGGCGATGGCTTGCGGGTTGCCTATCGCCGCCTATGATGTGACCGGCCCGAAAGACATTGTTACCGAAGACTTTCTGGGCGCCCTAACCAAAGACGACCTGGCCGCCGCCGCGCGTCAAGCTTTGGCGAGCGGAACAAGTGAAATGCGCGCCCGTTATGCCCGCGAGTATTACACATGGGGGCGCGCAGGAAAACAATATGAGCATGGTCTGATTGAGAATGAATAACCTAATGCGGCTTTTGGGCAAATAAATCCGTATGCAGCCCCGTAAAGGCCACCAAAGGATTTTCAATTACATAGGTGGGTATGGTCTGAAGATAATCTTCGAACCGCCCTTTTGAAATAAATTCCGTCCTAAACTCCGAGTCATAGAAATACGAACCAAGCTGCGAAATAATGCCTCCTGCTATATAAATGCCGCCCTTGGCATTTAAGGTCAGCGCCAGATTGCCTGCCACGCGGCCTAGAAACAAGATCATCATCGTCAGGGCCTCGTGGCATAAATCGCAATTGCCGCTCATTGCGGCCGCGCTAATATCTTCCGGATTGCGCTCCGGTAAATCCGTACGTTCGTCCAGCGCGCACAAAGCATTGTAAACATTCACAAGCCCCTTACCCGAACAAACACGCTCTGCCGAAACATGACGGTATTTGTGGCGTAGATGCCGCAAAACATCAAATTCGCGCTGCGTTCTGGCGGGCATGGTCACGTGGCCACCTTCGCAAGGATTGGGGCGATAAGTTTGCCCGTCCCAAAACAACGACGATACGCCAAGCCCCGTACCCGGCCCGATAATGCCAATCGCCGCGCCCTGAACGGCATCGCCGCCGCCAAGCTGCTGTATATCCTCCGGCTTTAAATGCGGAACGGAGAGAGCAATGGCGTGGAAATCGTTCATAATATGCAGGCTCTCAAGCGCAAGGGTATGACGCACCTCTTCAATATTAAATGACCATGGATGATTGGTCATTTTGAAAAAATCATCCTGCACAGGACCGGCCATTGCAAAGGATGCCTTTGAGGGCGCCTTGCCCGCCACGTCCGCTCCGACCATACGCAAATAATCCTTTGCGGCGAGATCTATACTCTCATAATCGGCACATTTTAATATTTTCTCGTCATAAATCCCGTTCGGGTCAGCCATTGCGAATCTGGCATTGGTTGCCCCGATATCCGCTATAAGCCCTAATTTCACTGTCATCTTACTCTGCTTTTTATACTTTTTATCATCGTAACTTTATCCAATAAATTGCCAAAAAACAATTTTTCCCTCTGCGCATATATGCTCCATACTCATCCACAACTTTTGTTAAGCCTTTGACCAATGTTGAAACAGGGGATTTTGCAGGCTTTACCTATATTTTTATTGTCATACATTAGTTTCAGCATTATTTCCCATTGCTTCAAGGGCGCATGGGATATGATACGATTAAGGTGATTTTAAACTGATAGGGATATGGAATAACTATGGCGAAGATATTGCTGGCAGAAGACGATCAATCAATGCGCGATTTTCTAACCCTTGCCCTGACCAAAGCGGGACATGACGTCACGGCCAAAGAAAACGGCCTGGAGGCGTTGGAAGAGCTGGAGAAAAACCAGAGCTACGACCTTCTACTCACCGATATTGTTATGCCTGGCATGGATGGCATAGAGCTATCCCAGCGCGCCACAAACGCCCACCCGAACCTGAAGGTCATGTTCATCACCGGATTTGCCGCCGTTGCGATGGGCAGTAAAGATATTCAAAGGAAAGAGGCAAAAGTTCTCTCTAAACCTTTCCACCTGAAAGATCTGGTCGGTCAGGTAAATAGCTTGCTGGAAGCCGCTTAATTCCATACTTTTCTGCCCGCGCGAAAAGAGCAAAGAAAAAGGCTTGTAATTTGCGACGCTTGCTTATAAATATAACCAACTATCGCTAAAATAGAGTGGGCGGTTAGCTCAGCGGTAGAGCACTTGCTCGACACGCAAGGGGTCACAAGTTCAATCCTTGTACCGCCCACCATTTTTATTCAATTAAATCAATTACTTAACGCGAATTTTCTATTTGCTGGCAATTGCTGCATTCGTGCTGTAAAAAAATCTTAAGATATTGAATCTAATAAAACAATAGCGATACTGCTCCTCAAAAATTATTCGTTCGATAGAGCCCCACTAAGGAGGGGCAGCATCATAAAATTCTTCGCGTGGTGGCAAGTCCATGATGGGGTCACGTCTTTCTTCGCGCTTTTTGGCGGCCCAGTTGGCCTCTTCTAATAGTTCCTGATAATTGGGTAGAGCGTGATAGCTGAAATAGTTTTTCAATTTGCACATGTAGTCCTTGTTATTATGCAAAAATTCATCTGCGCGCTCTTCCAGACGGGCAATATTTTCTGGTGAGCTATCGTCCAGATCATCATTCGGCGCGGGTTTATCGGCTTCCCTGCGTTTTAAATCCATTTGCAAACGATGATAACTGACATTGCGCTCTTCCCGCATTTGCTTATCAATAGCAGAGGTCGGTGCGTCCATCAAAAGACTAACCAGACCGTTGCGCAACCAGCCGGAAATGCTCCAATCCTGATGATCTTGCGCTTGAACACGGCGCTCTGTTTCACCAGTACCGACTGAAACAACAAGAAAATCATGCACATCACCGAAAATACTGCGCGCTTCTGCCAATGCAACCTGTGCAGGGTTATTGGCCCATACACCACCATCAATCATAGTATTGATCGCTCCGTCCATATTATGGGTCGTGTGAGGTGGAAAATAAGTCGGGGCCGCAGCGCTGCTCATCACCACATCCGAGAGCATAAAATCCTTGGCCGGATCATATACAATAATATCGCCGGAAGTATCTTTTAGACCGGCAGCTTCCCATGATTTGAAGACCACAGGTTTACGGTTTTCGACATCATAAGCTGTAACCATTAAACGACTACTGACATCGGAAAGGGCAGTATCGGTAAATACATGATCAACTATTGATTGCAGGTTTTCGGGGCTGTACTTACTATTCAGTACCAAGCCATTTAACGTGGTGAATTTTCGCGTTAAACTACGGTCGAAAATAGCCGGGCCTTTAGAAGTATAAAGCCCATCTAATGCATCCGCGCTGAGTATTGGCTGATCTTGCACTGCAGATAAAGCCGTTAGGTTTAGCGCATTGGCCGATGTTCCTGCCATAAAATGAAAGTGTTTATGCAGCGGCCCGATATCTTTTTCCAAATCACGGAAAATGCGCGCGGAGATCTTTCCACGTATACCGCCGCCATCTGCTGTTAATATCCTAAGTGTTCCCATGAGACCAAATTATACATAATAATAAAGCCTATGTCCAACATAAATTAAGCTTTAGTAATATAAGGGAAGCCGTGACCTAAAGCAGGGTTAATACTCCTCGCCCGCACTCCACTCGGCCAGTATTTTTTGTACCATATTTTCGGATACATCATACCGCTCAGCCAAAGTTTTAATTAGGTCATCACTACCTTCTTTGCGCTCCAAATCATTTAAACCATCCAGATGATTCATTATTTTTTTTCTGATATCGCTATGTGGTTCTGTCATTTTATTCCAACTCATTGTTTTACTGCATTAATCAAACGTACGATCGTAGCAGAAGGTTCAATGAAAATGGAACCTTTACGTGTATGCCATGTTATAAACTAGGGATTGCTTATGCTATCTTATAAAAAAATTATCAATGGGGGCCTAAATGGACTTGAATATTGAATTGGGTGTATTTGATTTGCTCACTTTGTCATGGGCCGATGCATTTTTGCGGGTCGCTATTGCTCTGGCTTTTGGATTTTTATTAGGGTATGACCGCAGCCAAAAAAATAAAACCGTTGATTACCGCGTCTATATGATTGTTGCGTCCACAACATGCCTGCTGGCTATCATGGGTGAGGAGATGATCGCGCAGCATAACGGATCTCAAGAGAATGTGCAGCTTGGCCTGTTCCGGATTGTGCAAGGCGTATTAACCGGCATCGGCTTCTTAGGGGCCGGCGCCATTATCAAAATGCGCGATGACCAGAAAATTATCGGCACAACCACAGGCGCGAGCATTTGGGGTGCCGGCTCAATGGGACTCATGATCGGATTTGGGCTTTACGGTTTGGCAATCTTGGGGTTTGCAGTTCTCGGTACGATCTTGATCGTTTTTGGCTTCCTTAAAAAACCTCTATTCGATGAAACCGATAAAAACGGTCATGAAGAATAAATAGCACGATCGCAGGAACAAACTTCATTAAGGCTTGTTGGATACTCCACATAACCCAAATATAAGGAGATCTAAAAATGAGTAGTATTAAAAATCTAGAGGGCCTATTCCAACACATGTTGCAAGACATGCTGTATGCCGAAAATAAAATTACAAAAGCCCTACCGAAAATGGCCAAGAAAGCGTCTGACAAAGATCTTCAGAATGGTTTCGAGACACATTTGGAAGAAACTCGCGACCAAATCAGCAAACTGGAAAAAGTTTTCGAAATTTGCGGATTTGAGAAAGAAAGAGAAAAATGCGAAGCCATTGAAGGTTTGGTAAAAGAAGGTGAAAGCCTGATGGATGAAGCCGAAAAAGGCCCAACATTGGACGCTGCCCTTATCGCTGCTGCACAGAAGATCGAGCACTATGAAATTGCTACATATGGCGCCCTTTGTCATATGGCAGATAAACTCGGCCAAGAGGAAGCGTCAAAACTTCTTCACGAGATCCTAGAGCAAGAAAAAGCGACAGATGAGAAACTGACAGAACTTTCCGGTGACATCGAAGAAGAAGCTATGAAGCAAGCGGCTTAATTGCCACTAGCTTTCTTTAATTTTAAGAGGCTCATAGCTAACACTATGGGCCTCTTTTAAGTCTCCAGATAAAGGTCGGGTATTAGGGGGGCGCCGGGCTTTATACTGTATTGCGAGAAATCCGTTACACCGTTATCGCGCAAAATACTTTCATCAATATAAAAATTTCCGCTATTTTCTTTTGAATCACTGGTAAGAATCGCATACGCCGCATCGGCAACAATACCTTCATGGCGGCAATTGTCGGGATTGATATGCCCCACCATTTTCATCGCCGCCGTATAAATAAGCGTGCGCGGCCACAAAGAGTTACACGCTATATTATATTCTTTGAGCTCTGCCGCCATACCCAACATACACATACTCATGCCGAATTTGGATATCGTATAAGCGCAGTGGTTTTCGAACCATTTCGGCGCCAGATCGATCGGCGGTGAGAGCGTAAGAATATGCGGATTGTCCGATTTTTTCAAATGCGGGATGGCCTTTTGTGACGCCATAA
>CAXBAL010000140.1:0-5917 GCA_963973475.1 uncultured Micavibrio sp. | reverse complement strand
CCATCTGAACGGTGTCTTTACAATCTTCATAAAGATGCCCGACCGTCCCGACTTCATAGTCTTTGGCTAATCCGCTTCCGCTTGAAATTATCAGATAGACGATTACCAATATAAAAAGCCGCATCACGCCGCCTTTTTCAACGCCTCAGCCCCCGCGCGCATTTTTTCGCGCATGAATTCGGCAACCTTGTCCATGTGGATGCGCTCTTGCGCCATGGTGTTGCGCTCGCGCACGGTGACGGTGTGATCGGTGATTGTATCGTTATCAATCGTGAAACAATACGGCGTGCCGATTTCATCTTGACGGGCATAGCGTTTGCCGATGTTCTGTTTAATATCCAGATCAACGGCAAATTCCTCGCGCAGCTCCAGATACAGTTTTTGCGCCAACGGTACGTGGTCTTCCTTGGCTGTCAGCGGCAAAATCGCCGCCTTTTTCGGCGCCATTTCCGGCGTGAAATTCATATACACCCCGCTCGGGCGGTTTTCATCGATCGTGTAAGCTTCGGATAGTAGCGCCAGCACCCCGCGCGTCAGCCCGCTGGATGGCTCGATCACATGCGGCAAATAGCGGTTTTTCGGATCTTGCGGGTCCATATATTCCAATTTGGTCTTAGAAAATTCCTGATGCTGGGTAAGGTCAAAATTACCGCGATGGGCAATTCCTTCAAGCTCGTCATAGCCGTCCCCGCTAAACGGGAATTGATACTCAAAATCAATCGTGCGGGATGAATAATGCGCCAGCTCAGCCTTCGGCACATCAAGGAAATGCAACTTCGATAGCGGAATACCGACCGATTCCCAAAAGTTTTTACGCTGCTGTACCCAGAAATCAAACCACATCGGCACGTCTTTTTCTTCGCAGAACCATTCCAGCTCCATCTGCTCGAACTCGCGGCTGCGGAAGATAAAGTTACGCGGCGTAACCTCATTGCGGAAGGCCTTGCCGATCTGTGCAATACCAAACGGCACTTTCACGCGGGAGCTATCAACAACGTTTTTGAAATTCAGGAAAATACCGGCGCAGGTCTCGGGGCGCAGATAAACTTTATTATCTTCTCCGGCGGCCGCGCCCGCATAAGAATGGAACATCATATTAAACTGGCGCGGCTCGGTCAGGGTTCCGGCATCTTTCACATCAGGGCCGATGACATTCGGGATTTGATCCTTGTGCAATTGATCAAACGTGGTCGTTTCGAAATTGCCCGCCGATTTGCCGCCGCCCAATTTCTTCAAACGCTTTTCAATCTCGCCTGCCTCGGAATCCTGATCAAAGGCAATATAATGCCCCTCACCGTCCTTTGGCATATAAACCACGATATGATCCGCGCGGTAGCGTTTCTTGCTCTCCTTACAGTCCACCATCGGATCATTAAAGCCGCCGACATGCCCCGACGCTTCCCAGCTTTTCGGGTTTTGGATAATCGCGCTGTCTACACCGACAATTTCGATGGGCGCACCATCAGGGCCAATCGGCGGGCACGTGACCATATCTTTCCACCAACGGTCACGCAAATTGTTCTTTAATTCGGTACCCAGCGGCCCGTAATCCCAAAACCCGTTAATGCCGCCGTAAATATCGCTGGCGGCGAAAATAAAGCCGCGGCGTTTACAAAGGGCAACAATGTCTTTCATGTCTTTGGTCTGGGTCATTTTATTGGTCTCGTTGGTTTGTGAAATATCGAAAACCCATCATGTCCAAGAACGCGAGCAAACTCAAGGGGGGATTTTCGCAAAGCGCAAAAGGTTAACAAATTAACCATTTCAGGAATTTCCTTGACTTTTGCGGCAAGATGCCTTATCTTGATTTTAACAAAGAAAGAGGTGTCACCATGAGTAACACATATTTAGACAGTAACGATTCTTCCATTGCCGGCATCAGTGACGTTGGTAACTTGAAAGGACACGCGCCAAGCTTCCAAGGTGCCGCCCGTAGACAGGCCAATAGAGCAGGCCGTCCATTGGGTGATGATCTTGGTCGTCAGATGATGCAGAACTTGCAAATTCAGGCTGCGAACTGGCCGGAAATTACTCCGGAGAAAGAAGAGCTTCACTACGAAGCCGCGTAAGTAAAACGCAATATTGAAAACAAGAAAAAGACGCATATCTGGCGCTTTTTACATTTTAGGGGAACCCGCCGCTAAAATTGTGGGGCGAGTGGGGCTAGATGGGATTAACCCCTTCTAACTTCTAAAAAAATGCGGGCCCACATGACAATTCAAAGCGGGCCCACTTTTTTTATCGCAAAACCAGCTCGCGCGTTTGCCCGTTGCGGTTGAATACAAACCCCCATCCCATATGCTGCGCGCTGTCTAAGGCCTGCATCACATCACTGATATCATCAATGCTCTTGTTATTGATCTCCAGCAAAATATCACCGGGGCGCACAAGCCTTGCTGCGCTTGACCCGCGCGCCACTGCCAAAACGATAACGCCCTCCATATCCGCCTCGCCCAGGCCAAGCTCGATGGCCACCGCGGGATTAAGATTACCGATCGTTGCCCCGTTTAACGGGTGCTGGCCGGATAGCTCTGTTGCTTCGCGCGGCGGATCATCCGGCGGGGCAATGGCCGCCACCTTGACACTGCGCGATTGTCCGGCACGGAAAAACTCGACGCTGGTCTCCTCGCCAATCGGCACAGTGGCCATACGGAATTTCATCTCTGCCGCATCCCGTATCGCGCGGCCATTCACGGCTGTGACGACATCACCAGCCTTCAAGCCCGCCTCGGTCAACGGGCTGGCGCTATGCAATCCCGCAATCAGCGCGCCGCTCGGCAGCTCCATGCCCAAACTCTCGGCAATATCGGCAGTGACGCCCTGCGCGGTCACGCCTAGCCAAGGCCGCAATACACCGCCCGCACCGCTCAACCCTTCGGCTTCCGCGGCGACAACAGAGGCCACCATTTCGGACGGGATTGCAAACCCGATGCCCAGCGAACCACCATCACGCGAGAAAATGGCCGTGTTAATCCCCACCACGCCGCCATCCATCGCCACCAACGGCCCGCCTGAATTGCCTGGATTAATCGCCGCATCGGTCTGAATGAAAAAATTGAAATCATTAATATCAAGACTGGAGCGCCCTTGCGCGGAGACAATACCGCTCGTCACGGTCTGCCCAACGCCAAAAGGATTACCAATCGCGATGACAATATCGCCAACCTCCAGCTGCTCACTCGGTTTCAAGCTCACATATGGTAGCTCCGCTCCGTCTGTCTCCAGCCGTAGCAGTGCCAAATCAGAAGCCTCGTCCTCCAGTGCCAGCGTGGCCGTAAATTCGCGTCCATCGCCCAGCACGACCTTGATCTCGTCCGCGCCATCAATCACATGCGCATTGGTCACGACCAGCCCGGCCGCATCAATAATCACGCCGGAGCCGAGCGAGTTTTCCACCTGATCGCGCATTCGCCCGCCAAAGCCTTGGCGCCCGAAAAACTGGCCGAAAAACGGATCATTCATAAACGGACTGACCATCCGGCTCACCGTGCGGCTGGTATAAATATTCACCACTGCAGGTGCGACCTTTTTCACCAGCGGCGCAAAGGACATTTGCATCTGCACCTGATTTTGCGGCACGGCTCTGTTAATCGGCTCCGCGCCCGCGCTCGGTGGCCAAATAAGAACGCCCAAAAGGCATAACAAGACTGGAAAGCTTTGTTGTATTCTGCTAATCATGATCTCAAAAATTTAGGGCAGCATAAAGCGCTCTGCAAGAGTAAAGAGTAAGAAAATGAGCAAAAATCAATCCCGCATCAGCGTCGCCGATATCAAAGGCCATAAAAACAAGCCCGAGCCGCTGGTTTGCCTGACCGCCTATACAGCGCCAATGGCGGAAATTCTTGATCCGCATTGTGATTTACTGTTGGTTGGTGATTCCATGGGCACCGCACTTTACGGGATGGACAATACACTGGGCGTCACGCTGGATATGATGATCGCCCACACCAAGGCCGTTATGCGCGGCTCCTCCCGCGCGTTCATTCTGGCCGATATGACATATGGCACCTATGAGGACAGCCCCAAGGCCGCGCTGGAAAATGCCAAGCGCCTGATGGGCGAGACCGGATGCAGCGCGGTGAAGCTGGAGGGGGACGGAACCCTCGCCCCCACAGTGGAGCTGCTGGTGACCAACGATATCCCCGTGATCGCCCATATTGGCCTGCGCCCGCAAATGGTGGTCAAGGAAGGGGGCTATAAGATCAAAGGCAAAACCGATGAGCAAGCCAAAGCCCTGCTGGATGATGCCAAGCGTTTCGAGCAGGCAGGCGCATTTTGCATTCTGATTGAGGGCACAATCGAGCCGGTCTCGGCTATGATTACAAACGAGATTGCCCTGCCCACTATCGGCATTGGCGCCTCGCCTGCTTGCGATGGGCAGATATTGGTGATTGATGATATGCTCGGCATGCTGAGCGCCCGCCCGCCGAAATTCGTCAAGCAATTTGGTGATATGAAATCGGACATCGGCGCCATGGCCGCCGCTTACGCCGCCGAGGTGCGCGCACGGAACTTCCCTGCCGCCGAGCATGTCTATACGCTTAAAGCCCCTATCAGCAAGGCATCGTAAGCGCTCATGATCATCGCCAAAAACAAAGACGAGCTGGACGCTCATATTGCAGGCTGGAAAGACGTAGGACAGCGCATCGGCTTCGTACCCACCATGGGCGCACTGCACGATGGGCATTTATCCCTTTGCGAGATTGCCGCCAAAAACGCCGACAAGGTCGCGCTCAGCATTTTTGTTAACCCCACGCAATTTGCCCCGCATGAAGATCTGGAGAGCTACCCCCGCACGCTGGAGGCCGATCTGGAAAAGCTGGAAGCCCAAGGGCTTGTCGATCTGGTTTATGCACCGCGCGCGGTTGATATCTACCCCGACGGCCCCGCCGCCACGCTCAAGGCCGGAGAGGCCGCGGAGGGACTGGAAAGCGATTTCCGCCCGCATTTCTTTGACGGCGTGGTCAGTGTGGTGCAGCGGCTCTTTACGCAAGTCCGCCCCGATATTGCCGTGTTCGGCGAAAAAGATTTCCAGCAATTACAGGTCATTCAGGAAATGACGCGCGATCAGGGTATGAATATCGAAATCATCGGCGCGCCCATAATTCGTGATGATAAAGGCCTCGCGCTCTCCTCGCGCAACGCCTATTTAAGCGAGGGCGAGATCGAGATAGCCCGCATGCTCAACCAAATCCTTTATAGCGTGGCTTATGGGATAGCCGAGGGCGTGAACGCATCGGATGCCTGCCATAACGCCGCCGATATGCTGCTGGAGGCCGGATTTGATGATGTAGATTACGTTGCTTACAAGCCTGACTGGAACCGCGTACTGGTCGCCGCATGGATTGGGAAAACGCGTTTGATTGATAATTGCCCTATTGCCACATCCAAGAACTCTTCCGGTGAACGACCTCTGCTCTTGGCCGCCTCTTCTTAAGTTAAGCACACTTTCTGCTCTATTTTTCACCGCCCTATACAGCTACCTTTGTAATCATCTTTAGGAAATAAGACCGCTCAGGATAGCCGCTAATGACAATGCCGAGACAATCAGCCACAGTGCCGCGCCAAAGATAAACGGCCTCAAGCCTACCGATTTCAAAACAGCAGCGTTAATATTTGTACCTATCAAAAACAGCGTCAGAACAAGACCGCGCTGCGCGGCGTAAGCCACCCACTCCCCCGCTTCGGCCAGTATTGGCACAAAGGTTACGATCGCCGCCAAGGCCAAAAACCCCAGAATGAACCACGGGTATTTGCGTTTGGCTTGGGGCTGATCGGCGTCTGATTCATCACGCTTATAGAGCGCCGCCACGGCGAATACCAGCGGTACGATCCAAAGCGCGCGGGCGAGTTTCACGGATGTTCCTGTCTGCAACGCCTCTTCGCCATACGCTAACCCTGCGCCCACGACCGAGCT
>CAXBAL010000139.1:0-5984 GCA_963973475.1 uncultured Micavibrio sp. | reverse complement strand
GACCATATGAGAGCCTTTACAAAACTTAATGCCAAAGCCGCGCCTTTGCCGATGATGAACATTGATACTGACATCATTATCCCAAAGCAGTTCTTGAAAACGGTCAAGCGTACAGGGCTGGGCGTGAGCGCATTTTACGACATCCGCTATAATGATGACGGCAGCATCCGCGAAGACTTTGCCCCCGGCCAGCCGGAATATAAAGGTGCGGAAATTCTGATCACAGGCGAGAATTTCGGATGCGGCTCATCCCGCGAACATGCGCCCTGGGCGATCCTGGATATGGGATTCCGCTGCATTATCGCGCCTTCTTTTGCCGATATTTTCTACAATAACAGCTTTAAGAACGGTATTTTGCCCATTGCCCTGCCCAAAGAGCAAGTGAATGAACTTATGGCCGAGATACAGGAAAATCCCGATGCGGCGCTCGAAATTGATCTGGAAAAACAAATGGTTACGCGCGGCAATAAATTCTCCTTTGCTTTCGATATTGACCCGTTTCGCAAACATTGCTTGCTGAACGGTCTGGACGATATCGGCTTAACATTGGAAAAATCAGGCTCCATCAAAACCTACGAGAAACAGCGCCACGCCGAAAAGCCGTGGTTATAGAACTATGAAATCAGGCTATCTTCCTGTTATTAAAGCCCATAGCGGCATAATATCCGCTGCTTTTTTGCTCATGGTTTTTTCCGGTTTCGGCCAATCGGTTTTTATCGGCGTCTTTTTGCCCGATATCCAACATCATTTCGGCATAGACAAAACCACGCTGGGCAGTATCTATGCCGCTGCAACTGTATGCAGTGCCGCTCTGATGGCGTGGAATGCACGTCTGCTCGATCAGGTACAATTGCGTAAATTCATCATCTTTATTTTAGTCGGATTAGCCGTGGGCTGTGCGCTTATGGCAACAGCGTTCCACCCCATAATGTTGTTTGTCGCCTTTTTGTGCTTGCGCCAATTTGGTCAAGGCCTGATGACGCTGGCGGGTACGACTATGATCAACCGCTATATCGAGGAAGGCAACGGACGCGCACAATCCATCACGCAGAACGGTCTACCACTGCACGGCGCGCTGTTTCCGTTTGCGGGCACGGTAATTCTGGGCGCGTTTGGCTTTACCGCCAGCTGGCTCGGCTATGCGGGGTTTATCTTATTTGCTCTCGTTCCATTTTTCTGGTTTTTCCTGCGCGCCCATGAGGAAAAAACTCATAAGGCATGGAGCGCGCGGATGGAGGCCAAAGAAGCCACCAATCCTCTCGGCGCGCTCAGCGATGAATGGACGCGCAAACGCGTGCTTGGTGATTGGCGCTTTTACATGATCATGGCGGTTATGGTGATCGGGCCGTGTTTCGGGACGGCGATATTCTTCTATCAAGCCACGATTGCCGAGAGCTTGGAGCTGTCCCCTGCGCTCTTTACCACCGGCTTTGTATTCCTTACGATTGCCTCGGTTATCGCCGCGCTGATAGCAGGCGCGGTGATGGATAATTACGGCGAGAAATTCCTGCTCACTTCCTTCCCGCTCATCTACGCCATCGGTCTTGTGTTGCTGGCCAATGCGAGCGGCCTAATCGGTCTCTACGTTGCGCTCGCCATGATCGGTGTCGGCGGCGGAATTATGAGCATTACGGGCGGGCCACTCTTTGCCAAAATGTACGGCACCAAGCATTTCGGCAGCGTCAAATCCCTGCATTTCATCACCATGATTCTGGCCTCGGCCATCTCGCCGCCTTTAGCCGGATGGATGCTGGATTCAGGCTTTGAAATCAGCGAGATTTTGTATTATTTTGCCCTCTATAGCGCTTTGGCATGGGTATTTATCCTGTTTTGCATCAAGACAATCACAACGAAGAAAGAGATAGCCGCATGAGCACCAAGACAACGCACAAGCTCCTCCTCCTGCCCGGTGACGGCATTGGTCACGAAGTCATGGCGGAAGTTAAAAAGCTGATTGGCTGGCTGGAAGACAACAGCGCGTTATCATTCGAATGTCAGGACGATCATATCGGCGGCGCGGCCTATGATGCATACGGCCATCCTTTTGCCGATGAAACGCTGGAAAAGGCGCGTAAATCCGATGCCATCATTATGGGCTCGGTCGGCGGGCCCAAGTGGGATGGCGTGGAGTATAATTTGCGCCCTGAAGCCGGACTTTTGCGCCTGCGTAAGGAGCTGGATTTGTTTGCAAATCTTCGCCCTGCTATCGTGTTTGATGCGCTGGTGGATGCCTCCTCCCTCAAGCCCGAGATTGTGCGCGGGCTGGATATATTGATCGTGCGAGAGCTGACCGGCGGGGTCTATTTCGGCGAACCGCGCGGCATTGAAGATATAGGCGGTGGTAAGCGCCGCGGCTTTAACACGCAAACCTATACCACCGATGAAATCACCCGCATCGGCGAGGTAGCATTTGACCTCGCCCGCAAGCGCGGCAATAAGGTTACGTCCTGCGAGAAAGCCAATGTGATGGAGAGTGGCAAGCTCTGGCGCGAGGAGATCACCGCCCTGCACGCGGCGGAATTTAGTGACGTGAATTTAGAGCACATGTACGCCGATAATTGCGCTATGCAGCTTTTGCGTAATCCGTCCCAGTTTGATGTAATTGTCACCGATAATCTGTTCGGTGATATTTTATCCGATGAAGCGGCGATGCTCACAGGCTCGCTTGGTATGCTTCC
This sequence comes from uncultured Micavibrio sp., assembly GCA_963973475.1. Classification (GTDB taxonomy): domain Bacteria; phylum Pseudomonadota; class Alphaproteobacteria; order Micavibrionales; family Micavibrionaceae; genus UBA2638. Next base: position 3,306 of record CAXBAL010000139.1, on the reverse strand, counting down.
ATCTGCCTCTCTCGGCGCACCGGGCGTACCAGGGCTATACGAGCCCGTACACGGCTCTGCGCCCGATATTGCAGGACAAGGCAAAGCCAACCCGCTGGCGACGCTGCTGAGCTTCTCTATGGCGCTGCGCTATTCTCTGGATGCAGGTGATTGGGCGGACAAGATCGAAACCGCCGCACAGGCCGTTTTAAATAACGGCACCCGCACCGCTGACATCATGGCGGATGGTTGCGCGGAAGTCAGTACGAGTGAGATGGGTGATGCTTTGATTAAAGAACTTGGTAACGCACTAACGAAAGCGGCTTAATTGACACCCGTCATTGCGAGCGGAGCGAAGCAATGGATTGCCGCGTCGGCGTTGCCTCCTCGCAATGACGGCACTACAAACACAAAAAAAGCCCGGCAAACGCGCCGGGCTTTTCTTTTATTCTAAAGGCTAATAATTACCCTTGGATACGGATAAAAACATCACAGTTAGCTTGCCCAGAAGCCTCATCGTAAGTATTAGCTGCGCTTGAACATGCTGCAATGCTTCCAAATACAGATCCTGTTGCAGGATTACCATCATCCATCTTACGATCAATACGAGCAGCCTGAGAACCATTCAGCAATGCCGCCCCAGCTGTACCCATTGCACCAGGATCACCACGCAGAGATAAGTAATGTCCTGAGGTAGGTGACGTATTAATACCTAAAGTACCAGTACCATGGTAACCGGCAGTATAGCCGCCTCCCACGCTTGCTGACGGAAGAGCTTCCCCCCATTCGGCTGTTGCAGAACCATCAACACCAGTAACTAGATCCGCTGCTGATAATTGCCCGAAAAACTGCAATACATCCCCGGCAGCAGCTGCTGTAGGTACTGTATTCAAGCGGCCATCCCCGGCACCTGCAACTCCCGCACAAGGTCCTGTGCAATTAGAAAGGCGGGTTGTCGGCGCCGTCATATCCCCCGGGAATGCACGAAAGGAATCACGGAATGTAGATACCGCGGCATCAATACCTTTCGCTTGTGTAACAGTTGAAGCGATTTGAGCATTCGCGATCAGTTCCTGACCTTTTAGAATACCGCCGATCAAAAGACCGACGATGATCATAACAACCGCAAGTTCAACAAGGGTGAAACCCTTTTGTCCTTTGCGGTTTTTTACGTTTAGTTTTTTCATTAAGATTTCTCCTCTACAAGTTTTGAATCAATGAAGCATAAGTATACATTCATCCCGATGTAAAATATACCCCGATACCGCGTTGCAGTTCCTTGTTAGAAACAGCATGAAAATGCGGCCTACCCCTTTATTATCGCGGCCATTTTGTAAACAGAGTCTTAATATCGGGGGTGCCCTCACGGCAATTCACCGAACTGATTGGTCAAAACTACAAATTGAGCATAATTCGGCTAGGTTTACGTTACTTTTTAACGAAATTTTTACGGTATACGCTCGGCGTATAGCCTGTAATGTCCCGAAAGACACGGTTAAAAGTTGCGATTGAATTGAATCCGGTCTCATCGGCTATGATTTTTACATCTGCGCGCGTTTCAATCAGCAATCTTTTTGCATCTTCGACGCGATATTCGTTGAGCAATTGCGGTAAGGATTTGCCGAAATGTGCATTGATGACATTAGAGGCCTGATATTCCGAGACCCCCAACTCCCGCGCCAAATCGCTTCGGCTGTATCCAGATTCGTGGTAAATTTTCTCGTATTCTAGTAGCCCGGTTATCTTATCCGCAATTGCCTGATCGCTATCACTTAATACGGGCGTTGCGATAGTATCTTTAAACAGCGTTTGCGGGTAAACACGAAACAGGCTGGTGGTAACAAGATATATAAAAACCAAGCCCAACAACGTCCGTATACGGGCAATATTGTCGTTCGTAATATCAACATTAAAATATGAAAACATCAAAGCCAGAAAGAATATATTATTGATGATGATGGTCAGGATAAGCCAGTACCGCTCGCGTCCGTATTTTTGGCTTCTTGCTTGACGAAACAAGTCTTTCTTCACCCAAAGCACCAGAAGGCTGGCTCCTCCGGTCAGAATATTACAAAGGACCAACCAGGTTTTGAAATCACCGCACTCAACGATCATACCATTCGCATGGCAATCTACCGAAACAGAAGCAAAGCCGTAAGCGATCATAAACGCCAATGGTGGAAGCAAAAGCACCCAAAAATATTTGCGTAAAACTTCGCCACCGCTTTTTATCATTTGCATGATGACAAGAACGCTCAGCGGTGGCCCTGCGAACCATAGCACCAAGCTCCAAATCTCGTAATAAGGGGATATCTCGCTTAAAAAGCGCCAGGAAAAATCTAGAAAGAATGCGGTCCCTATCGTAAAGAAGTATAAAAAAGGGACGCTGGCATTTTTCAGCTTATCTGCGCGGAAAACCATATATACAAGGATATAGATGCATTGCGCGACACCGATAAACGAGAAAATTTCGGGAATGGTGAATTGTAATTTATCCATATTTTTATGCTATTGGTTTTCCAGCTGAATGCATAGAGGCATGATGGCGGCTTTAGACGGTTCCAATATTTGATTGCAAATGTAATCGGCAATAAACAATATTTCTGCCGGCTCCATTTTATCGCGCTCGCTTTCCAGCGTTTGCAGCAGAATATCCAGCGCGGCCTCTTTCTCGCCGCTCACGCTCATCAACATTACATGCATATTTTTGGCCCAAACCGGCAAGTCATCAATTTTTGTCTGTAAGGCGCTTAATTGTGCAGCCATGCGCAGCGCCCAATCCATGTCCTCAAGCCGGTAGCGCGCCAAATATATCGCCTGCGCCAACCAGCGCCACTTATCATCAACACCGACAGAGCCTACATTTTCCAGATATTGTATTATTGGCACTAGTTTTTGCGGCGTTTGTACCGCACCAAAATAATAGGCCGCAAGATAGGGCATCACCTTCGAGCGGCTATCCAGCTCGTTTTGCAATTCCAGCCATTTGCCGAGTTCTTCATAATTATAATCATCAAAAGAACGCACTTGCCCGCCGCTATCACCCAGATTTTGAATCATAAGCGCTATATTCCTATACGCAAATTGGGTATCACCAAGACCGAAGGCTGTCGCGACACGCTCCGATGGTACAGGAGGTACATTCAGCCATTCAGCCTGCGTCGCGCGAAAATGCGACCAGAAAAATACATTCACGAGAAGGCATGCGGTAAAAACTATTTTTATTTGAATATTTTGGGTCACGCTAACCGTCTAAAATTGTCGTCTTAATAAATCCATCAGACAGGCACATAGTACTAAAACGCTGAATATTAAGGCCTGCGCCAA
>CAXBAL010000138.1:0-6072 GCA_963973475.1 uncultured Micavibrio sp. | reverse complement strand
TAATACTGTGACAGGCGCAATTGCCAACAATGGTACATTGCAGCTTGGTGGCGGTTCCGTTGACGGTAACATCACAGGTACAGGCCTTTTAGATGTTAACGTGGCTGGTGCGATTGATGGTTCTATTACACAAGGTACTGCCGAGATTGCAAACGTAACACTGACACAAACATCTGCTGATGGTTACTCTGTTGGTACAACAACTTTCACTGGAGCTGCCTCTACTTTGGCACTTGATTTCGGTGATCAAACTGTAGCCGGTAACTTCACAAACACTGTAGATGCAAACGGTACAATCACTATCGCTGATGGTGCGGGTACAACAACGTTTAATGGTAACCTTGGTGCGAGCACAACTAACTCTTTGTTGGCTTTGACATTCGGCGCTGGTGCAACTGCTCAGTCTGCAGCTGTAAAAGGTAACTTGTTTGTTGATACGATCACTCTGGATAGCGATGACACATTGTTGTTCAACGGTGGTGGTAACCAGACAGTTTCTGGTGCTATCCTTGGTCGCGGCGCAGGTGAAGGTTTGATTGTTGTTGATAACAATTCAAATGTTACATTTGCCGGCGTACTGGGTGGAACAGCTTTGCAAGGCTTTAGCGTTGCTTCTGGTTCTACAGCCAATATCTCAAACAACCTGACTGTAAACACAACTGCAGTTTCTGGTTCAATTAACCTTGATGGTACATTGAACGTGGATACAACAGCGAACACAGTTACAGTTGACGATGCTGGTACAGGTATCATGGCACTTGACGGTACTTTGAATGTAACTGGTGACAGTGGCTTCACAATCGGTTCCGGTGGTACTATCCACGCTGGTTGGAATGACACTGCGGCTACTATGAATGCTGGTGATACAGTAACGTTGCAAGATGCCTTCCTAGTTGGTGGACCAACACCTGCCGCTGGTGGTAATTCAGCTGTTGGTGACGTTTATACAGTTAACGCTGTGTTCCGTGACACAAATGGTGGAACAGACACTGGCTTTAATCCTACTGCAGCCACAGTTATTGTTGCTGGTGGTAACGATGTAACCGTTGCAACAGGTTCGAAGTTGAAATTGGGTCTGAAAGGTTCAGATACAGTTGCCTTTAATGCCATTAACTTTGAAGACGCTGTAGCCGATAACATCACATGGATATCTGGTGCATCTGCTGGTTCTAATCTTTCCGCTGCTGAAGTAGCTGGCCGTATTGAACTTTTGGACACAGCATTTGTTAATCAAACAGCTGCTGCGGGATCTAACGCAACAACTTTGATTTCTACACTGACACTGAACAGCACAGACCAAGCATTGGGTGGCAATGACACCTATGCCGGTGCTGCGAACACATTGGTTGGTATGCCAGCTGCAAACAGAACAGGAAATGTCGCCACAGCGCGTCAGAACTTGTTGCTTGCTGCTAACTCAGAAGCTGCAAATGACATCGCAGAGTCTATCTCTCCGACTGTTGATGCCGGTGCCGTGATCGGAGCCACAAGCTTCGTGACACAGACATCTAACATCACCAACACACAGCTCGCATCTTTGCGTGACGGTACAGAGGCTACAGGTATGTATGCCGGTAACGTGACAAACGGCTTGCGCGGTTGGGTACAAGGTTTCGGTCTGACTGGTGATCAGGACGAGCGCGATGGCGTATCAGGTTACGATGTTGACAGCTACGGTGTTGCCGTTGGTATGGACACACAGTCTTTGGTTGAAAACTGGGTTTGGGGTCTTGCATTTGCATACTCCGACACAGATGTTGACTCAGACGGTGTAAACCAGACCAATACTGACATCGACAGCTATCAGGTATCTTTGTACACAAGCTACGATCTTGATGACCGTACATACATCGCCGGTCAAGCCGGTTACGTATGGGGCGACAACGAGCAAACGCGCTCTAACGTCGGCGGTATCACTGGTTTGACAGCTGATGCAGACTATGACAGCGATGTAATCTTCGCTGGCTTGGAAGCCGGTCGTCGTTACCTGGTTGGTGGAAACACTGTCCTGACACCAAAAGCTTTGGTTAACTACCAGCACTATGACGCTGATGGTTACACTGAAACCGGCGCTGGCGGTCTGAACCTGACCACAAGCGGTGAAGAAATCGACTTGTTCGAAATCGGTGTTGGCGTTGATGCAAGCTGGGACTACCAGCAAGCTGACGGCTCATTCCTTCAGCCAAAAATCGGTGTTGGCGTACGTCATGACCTGATCGGTGATGAATACCAGACCACAAGCACATTCGGTGCCGGTGGTGCGTCATTCCAAACTGAAGGTTTCGACCCTGCACAGACAACATTCAATGTTTCTGCAGACGTAACATACTTCAGCACAACCAACTGGGAACTGAGCGCAGGTTACGACTTCGAAATCAAGTCTGACTACGACTCACACGCTGGTACGTTGAAAGCTGCCTACAAGTTCTAAGCTACGGCTAGAGCCTAACGGCACCTAAGAAAATTCATGAACCCCCCGATATCCTCGGGGGGTTTTTGTTTGTGCGGATATATAAAAAAACCGCGCATATGCGCGGCGTAAACGTGAATATTAGTGCTTTACTGACAGCGCGGCGTTATGCGCAGCAGCTCCGGCCAAACTGTCTCCCATCCGCTATCATGGCCTACATCATCCACGATTTTATACCGCGTGCAATTCTGCGCAGGCAGGGCGCGAGTATAGGCATCATAAATGCTCCTCGGCACGATATCGTCATCCCCGCCAATAAAATGGTATTGCGGCACGCGGGCGAGCTTATCCGCATATTGAGGCGGGTTCAGGGAATTACCGAGCTGCGATACATCATGTACACGGCTGTGCTCAATGTGGTCCAGATTACCTGCAATGCTGCGCAAGCTCCGCACATCATTCCGCTGTCCTGCCAAAATTGCGGCCATCGTGCCGCCGCCGGAAAACCCGATCAGATCAAATCCGCTCACGGCGTGCGTGGCTTTTAGTTGATCCAGCGCGCCGTTATAAGACTTTAGTACTTCGGGCGCATAACGGCTGCCCATCCAGTATTTCATATCGCACTGCCCGCCATTTACGGTGCCGCTATACTGGCACGGCCGCGCCAGATAAATCACGTTGGGCGCGCTGTCACTGGCCGCAAGCCGCAGGGCTATCGGATCAGTCGGGGTTGGATTGAGCGAAGGCTGGGAGCGGGAAAGCCACGCCAGCCCGTCGCCTTCGATATAAACATGTGCAGGGGCCCCGGGCGCGCTTGCTTTAACAAAGGCGCTCAGCATAAAAGGTGCGGCGTTCAATGTTTGTGGCTGCATATTCGCGCCCGCCGCAATTTCCCGCGCCAGATCGTGCCGGCCATCAAGGGAAACGCTCGCGCACCCCGAAAGCAAAAGCGCCGTCCCGGTAACCAGAGCGGCGCTTTTTGATTTTTGCGAGTGACTATGCATCTTTAGGGAGTGCCCAAAGCTTATGGTTTGCTTGGTTTGGGGCGTTCCATAAAGACGGGCTCGGATGGCGTGAAGGTGAATTCTTGTACGGGACCTTCACATGTTGGCAAGTCTTGCAGAAGGGATGGCCATTTTTCGACCCAACCTGCTTCGTGTTCGGCTTCTTGGATAAAGGTATGCGCCACACAATTAGACGGGCCAACCGCTTGCAGATAGCTATGCATAATGGCCGGTCTTATGATCTCGTCCTGCCCACCGATATAGTGATGTTGCGGGATGTATTTTAGTTTTGCCGCGTAATCAACGGGGTTTAAGGATTCGGTGAAGGGTTGCAGGCCATGCATATGGGTGAAGGCTTCGTGATCCAGATTGCCCGCAACGGTGCGCAGGGATGCAACATCATCACGTGTGGCAGCCAGTATCGCCGCAATTGCGCCGCCGCCGCCGTAGCCGATAAGGTTAATTTGTTCAATGTCATAGCGCAGCTTGATCTCGTCAATTGCCGTGCCCATAGAGGTGATGACTTGATTGGAATAGCGCCCCTCCAGCCATGTGGATTCGGGACAAGGCGTTTCAGGATCGGTCATATCGGAGTATTGGCAAGGGCGCGCGAGATAGGCAACGTTTTCGGCCTTATCATGCGCGGCCATGTGAAGCGCGACCGGATTCATCGGTGTAGGGTTCATCGAGCGGTTTTTATCTTGCGTCCATACGGTGCCATCACCCTCGATATAAATATTGGCATCTTCGCCGCGTTCATGCATGCGCTCGAAAGCTGTGAGATTATAAAGGCCGGTATCAATTTTGCGTTCGATCAACCAAGCGGGGGAGGCGATGCGTGTGGCGGCTTCTTTCTTCATGTAAGGCGCGGTGAAACAGCCAGATAAAGCCAGAACGGAAATGGCGCCAAGGCCAAGAAGGGTATTTTGTAATGATTTTGATCGCATGGGTTTATGTACCTTTAAGGGATAAGAATCTTTATTGCCTTATAAAATTACCACGGCTTAGAGAGGAAATCACCCTTCAATGTTGAAGTATTGCATCAGGCTTCCATCCTTTTTTCCATTTTTCGAGCGTTAAGATCTCTGCCGGGAAACCATTGTCATGAAACCACGAATCGGCGGCGTAGTGGATTTGGGTCTCTTTATCAATGATTGTGGCAGTTTGATGCGGCCAGCGTCCGGCATGGATAATGGGAAGGCGCACTTCGGGCGCGCCGGCGCTGTGATATTTTAACAAGCCTTTGCGCTCTAACAGCATCAGGTAAATTGTGGTGTTTAGGCTTTCGTCTACGCAATCAAGCTGCGTACCATCGGCCATCATGCGGCGGAAGGTGCCGCCTTTGTCATTGGCCGTTCCGGCTTTTTCGCCTACCAGAATTTCAAATACGCTTATGGCGCGGGATATAGCCCGGCGCTCTTCTTCGGCGTTTTGCGGGGCGGGTGTAAAGGTTGCCTCTACTTGCTGCCAGTCCTGCGGGCTAAACGAAACTTGAGCCTTTTTATCGCACCCATAGCTGTGGCAATGCGGGAAGCTTTCTGTTGAAGTTATATGGATATTTTTGCGTAGCAGGGAATTCTGCGCGTATTTTTCCATTGCGCAGGCGCTGAGTAAGGCGGTACATAAGAGCGCGAGCGCGGTGCGCTTTATGCTACGCGCCGTTATCATGCCGCTAGTTTAACTTCGATCGGGGTGTGATCGGATGGTTTGTCCCAGCCGCGCGGGTCTTTGTGAATCTCGCAGCCTTCAAGTTTATCCGCCATCTCCGGGCTGAGTAGGAAGTGATCAATGCGAATGCCTTTGTTTTGCGGCCATGCGCCCGCCTGATAATCCCAGAATGTATAGTGCGCGGCGTTTTTGTTGAGCGCGCGGTAGGCATCGGTGAGACCCAAATTTAGCATTTTGCGGAACAGGGCGCGGCTTTCGGGCTGGAATAGGGCATCACCCAGCCATGCTTTGGGATCGTAACAATCCTTGTCTTCGGGAATGACATTAAAATCGCCGCCAATGACAAATGGCACGCGATCTCGGCGCAGGCGCTCCAGCCGGGCGCGCAGATGCTCCATCCAATCCAGTTTATAGGTGAATTTTTCGGTGCCCAGTGGGTTGCCGTTCGGCAGGTAGATATTTATAACACGCAGAGCGTTGATATCGGCCTCGATATAGCGGGATTGCTCGTCCGCGTCATTGCCGGGTAGGGCGGTGTGGAGCGTATTAATGTCATGTTTGGAGATGATCGCCACGCCGTTATAGGCCTTTTGAGGAACGGCGGAGGTTTTATAGCCCAATTCTTCGAATTCTTGCGCGGGGAAATCCTGCGTTTTCAGTTCTTGCACCATTAATATATCGGGCTGGAATTCGGCGAGGTATTTTTTGACGTGGTCAAGGCGGGCATTGATAGAATTGACGTTCCAGGATGTGATTTTCATACTGCTCATTTTTACTACTAACTACTTGCTTGGTTTAAATGGAGAAGGATGTGCCGCAACCGCAACCCGCCACCGCATTAGGATTGTCGATTTTAAAGTCCGAGCCGATCAGGCCGCTTTCGAATTTCACCGTTGCACCCTCCAGAAACGGCAGGGAAATGGCATCGGTAATAACCGCATCTTCGAAGACGAGATCATCGCCGCTTTGCTCGCTGGTCAGATCAAGCTT
>CAXBAL010000137.1:0-6120 GCA_963973475.1 uncultured Micavibrio sp. | reverse complement strand
GCGCTGTTTTTTCTATGTCGAGCATGATTTGCCGCCGCTGGATAATAATGTGAATACGTTATTTGACGAATGGAAAAACAATATCCAGAATCTCGAATTTGTTGATCAAGACACGCTTCAAAGGCTTTCGGATCTTCAAGTCGAGTTAAAAAATACAGCACATTCACTGTGTGATGCCGCCTCGGAGGGTCGGGGCAAACCAGATATCGCCGATTTTGATAAATTTACAAATCTGTTTTATTCCTTGATTGCAAACCTGCGCCGTTTAGAAAAAGACAGTGTCTTGGAAGACAGCGGCATTGATGTTTTAACCGGCTTGCGCAGTAAGAACGCGATGCATAATGACATCGAAAAAGAGTTGGAACGCTTGGCTAGGCGCGGGAAACCGTTTTGTCTTGCCTTGGCCCGCATTGATCATTACGAGGAAATCGCCGCCGAGCATGGCCGTGAGCATGCAAGGCGCTTCACCAAAACAGTTTCCGGCTATATAAAGAAAAGTATCCGCAGTTTTGATGATGGGTATCGTCTAGGCTCGGGCGAGTTTTTGCTCTGTTTAAAGCAGGCCGATGTTACGGGAGGCATTGCTGCGTTGGAGCGTTTGCGCCGTATGCTCGAGGCCTCTGGCACAAAATATTCCCTGCAGGGTCAAGACGTCTTGCTGACAATGTCTTGTTGTATCGCCGAGCCGGTGCATGATGACAATGTTGATAATTTAATCCGGCATTTGCGCGCCGATCTGCGTACAACCGAAAAATCCTCCGGCGCCGTTCTCGAGTATCATGAAATGAGTGATTTGCAACGCTTTGTGCAGGAAAGCTCATAAACTCTGATTTAGCCCTTATCCAAGATATAGAAAACCCTAAATGCCAATGGAAATAATGCCTCTCGATTACAGCAAGCTGTTTACCACCATGCCGGTGCCGCGCATGATCGTTGGGCTATCCAAGCACAATCAATATCAGGTTATGGATGCCAATGATCAAATATTGAATTATTTCAATCATGGCCGCGAGCAGGTGGTCGGGCATAGCATCCAAAGCTTTATGGACCTTGAAAACGCACGACATTTCGAACAGGCTTTCGAGGTCTGCCTGTCCAAGAAAAAAATGGTGACGGTGCAAGCTCTTCCAGGGGTGCCGGGTAATATCCGTATTTACAGCTTCATAGTGAGCCCCGTTTTAAATCCTGAAGGCGATGTCGAGGGCTTGGATATTTTGGGGCAACCTGACGTATCGGACCAATCAATTCTGCAGCGCGAGCGTGATGATGCGATTTTGCTTTTGACTTCGGTTTTTGATGTAAGCGAGATTGCGATTGCCGTGACCGACTATAACGGGCGGGTCGTCCGTGTGAATGACGCTTTTATCCGCACCTATGGCTGGAGTAGGGACGAGTTGATCAATGCCGAGATTGCCGGATTAGTCACGCCCGATGAGCGGGAGCTGGCACGTCAGAACCACCGCGAATATATTACCAATGGCGTGCGCAGCTCTGGCGAGATGAAAATTATCCGCAAAGACGGCAGCATTGCCAACTCGCTCTTCACCACCGCCACGATCGAGCTGAGCCAGAAGCGCCGCTTTCAGGTGACGACTGTGATGGATATTACATTGCGCAAACAGATGGAGCAGTCGCTTCGTATGGCCAAAGATCAGGCCGATACGGCCAACCGCGCGAAATCGACTTTTCTTGCCAATATGTCGCATGAATTGCGCACGCCGCTGAATGCCATTATCGGCTTTTCCGAGATGATGGAGAAGGAAACCTTCGGCCCGCTGGCGAATGACAAATACGTCGAATATCTGGGCGATATCCATATGAGCGCCAATCACTTGCTGGAGATCATTAACGAGGTGCTGGATATGTCGAAAATCGAGGCGGGGCGTCTTGAGCTGGAAGAAGAGGACATTGACCTGGAGGAGCTGGTGCGCTCTGTAACGCGCATGATGGCCTCCAAGGCGTTTGGTTCGGGTTTGCGTATTGTCGAGAGTTATGAAGATAATTTGCCGGGCGTTCATGTTGATCGCCGTTTGTTGCGTCAGGTTCTGATTAATCTTGTTACCAATGCCGTTAAGTTTTCGAAAAAAGGCGGGCGAATAGATATTATTATCACTATCGTCCCGTCGGGCGAAATTTGCATTACAGTAAAAGACGAGGGAGTCGGTATCCCTACTGATAAAATCAGTCAGGCGCTGGAGCCGTTCGGGCAGGTGTCCGACCGCGCCGAAAATTCCCATCAACGCGGTACTGGTCTTGGTTTGCCGCTCGCCAAGGCGATGGTGGAGCTGCATGGCGGGGAGTTGAAGCTTGACTCTGCTCTTGGTGTCGGCACAACAGTGGATGTTTATCTGCCTGTGCACCGCATCGTACGCTAGGCGCGCTTTGTTCGAATCCCTGCATGAAATGCTTGCACGATTCTGCTTGCTCAGTTTAGTATGCGTAGAAATTTAATGGATCAAGGATTGTCAGATGTTCAAGGAATTACAACAGAAATGCTCGGCGGCCGGTTTGAAAATGACAGGCCAGCGCAAAGTCATCTTGCAAGTTCTGGAAGAAGCCGAAGATCACCCCTCCGTCGAGGTGGTATACGAGCGCGCCAAGGAGATTGATTCTTCCATTTCAATTGCCACTGTGTACCGCACGCTCAATCTGCTGGATGAGCTGGATCTGGTTATCAAGCATGAATTTCAGGAAGGCTATTCGCGCTATGAGGTCAACTGGGACCACCATCACCATCTGGTTGATCTTGAGACAGGTGAAGTGATTGAATTCCAGAACGAAGAGCTGGAGCGCATCAAGCACAAGATTGCCGAAGATTTGGGCTATGATCTGGTCGATCACCGTCTTGAGCTCTACGGTAAAAAGCTTAAGAAAAAGAAGTAAACAAAATGACGTGTAATATTCCCGTTCAAGAAGGTGTGCGTAAGCCCGCCGATTGTAAATGCTACAGCGCCGTTATGCGCACTTACGGCGCATTGCGTGATGAGCCTCATATCGTCGCCATGGACGCCGCCATCCGCGTCTATCGTTATCACCATCCCGAGGACAACAAGCAAGACGCACATTTGACGGTAGAGCGTTGGCTGGCCGATGGCCATGTCCATTAGCAATGGATGAAGGCCGCCTGCCAACCAGTTTGCATGTCGATGCTATATTAAAGCAGTGCGAGATTGGCTTTATTCCTTATTATATTTTGCAAAAAGGCGAACAAGTATCCGGCGTGATATTGGCGAAGCTCAACCGCCTTGATGGCCATGTGTCCTTGCGTATTCAACAGCGCGACTTTGATACCGGAAAGCTCGGTTGGGTGGATGCACTGGGGGAAGCTGTATTGGAAGAGGGGAAGGCGGATGATTACATCAACCGATCCAAAGCCCGCGATCCCGATTTATGGGTGATAGAGTTCGAAAGCCGTGACCTGCAAAATCCTTTCGAAGCCGATGATTAGCGCTAGTGTCATTGCAATTTGAATAAATTCATGTCATGACATGAGCCATAAACCCTAACGATTAAATATATATTATGTCGCCTTTAAAAGAAACCATCGAGAGCCGCCGCACCTTTGCGATTATCTCCCACCCTGATGCCGGTAAAACGACGCTGACCGAAAAACTCTTGTTGTTCGGCGGCGCGATTGAAATGGCCGGAGCCGTTAAGGCGAAGGGGGATCGCCGCCGCGCGCGATCCGACTGGATGAAGGTGGAGCAAGAGCGCGGGATTTCCGTCGCCTCTTCCGTAATGACGTTTGAAAATGGCGGCATTACGTACAATCTTTTGGATACGCCAGGCCACGAGGATTTCTCGGAAGATACCTACCGTACACTTACGGCAGTGGATAGTGCGATCATGGTGCTGGATAGCGCCAAGGGGATTGAGGCGCAGACCTATAAGCTCTTTGAGGTATGCCGCCTGCGGGATATTCCTATTATTACCTTTATCAACAAACTGGACCGCGAAGGTCTTGACCCGTTCGAGCTGATGGACGAGGTCGAGAAGAAGCTGGCGCTGGATGTCACGCCCGCCAGTTGGCCGATTGGCATGGGGCGCGATTTTAAGGGCTGTTACGATCTGTTGAATGACGAGCTTGTACTTTTTGACCGCTCGAAAGGCGATACACTCAAGGAAAGCATTTCGTGTTCCGGTCTGGATGATCCCAAAATTGATGAATTACTGCCCGCCGAACAGGCTGCAAAGCTGCGTGATGATGTGGCCATGGTACGCGAGCTTTGTCCGCCGTTCGACCGTGAGGCCTATCTGGAGGGTATATTGACCCCTGTCTTCTTCGGTTCTGCGGTGAATAATTTTGGCGTGCGCGAAATGCTGGCCGGTATCAAGAGGTTTGCGCCTAGTCCGCGGCCGCAAAAAGCGGAAAACCGTTTGATCGAGCCGACCGAGCCGAAGGTGACCGCTTTTGTTTTGAAAATTCAGGCCAATATGGACCCGAAACACCGTGACCGCATTGCCTTTGCGCGTATCTGTTCCGGGCGTTTCAAGAAGGGCATGAAGCTGAAACATGTACGCTCCGGCAAAACGCAAATTATCCATTCGCCGCTGCTGTTTATGGCGCAAGACCGTGAAATGGCGGAAGAAGCTTTTGCGGGCGATATTATTGGTATTCCCAATTATGGGGGGTTGCGTATTGGCGATGCCTACACCGAAGGCGAAGAGCTGGTCTTTTCCGATATCCCGAGCTTCGCGCCGGAAATGATGCAGCGCGTACGCACGCTCGACCCGCTCAAGGCCAAACATCTGGGCAAAGCGCTGGAGCAATTGGCGGAAGAGGGCGCGGCGCGCGTGTTCAAGCCCACGATGGGATCAGACTGGATTGTCGGGGTTGTGGGATCACTGCAATTCGACGTGCTGGCCGATCGTATCCGCACTGAATATGATATTCCCGTGAAGTTCGAGAGCACCGAACTTTATACAGCCCGCTGGTTGGAGGCGGACGATCATTTGAAGCTCAAGAAGTTTGTGGATACGAATGGAAGCTCTATCGCACGTGATCATGATAATGATCCGGTCTTTTTGGCGCGTAATGCGTGGCATCTTCAAGATGCGCAGGACAAAAACCCCGATATCAAATTCAAGTCCATTAAATAGGCAATAAAAAAGGGCGCTTCGAGGCGCCCTTGATGTTTAAATATGTTTATTAATCTTACATATCCGCTGTCAGCAAGCTTTGATAGCTCACGGCTTGCGCATTATCAAAAGATGGCTCTGGTTTTTCTGTAAACAAGTTACCAGCGGCTTCCGTGAATGTTTCTAAATATGATTTCATGTGTGAACACCTTTCTTCTCTATTACTTTTTTTATTTGTTAGAACCATGATACCAGAGATTCGGAAAGTTTTCAAATTTTGTATGCATAATTTGTAATATATTAAGCGGAGCGCCCAATTCATAATGATAATCATTTGCATAAAAACTTGGCCAAATTGTAAAAAAGGTCTTGAAAACCGTTGCATATAGTGACATTTAAATGGTACGGAATTTGTACGGTATGAAATATTAAATGGTTTAGAGCGCTATGTTCAAGATATCAAAATTAACCGATTACGCGGTAGTAATCCTTAGCAAGATGGCCGAGACGCCGGACGCGCTGAGCAGTGCCGCGCAGGTATCCGAACTCACGCGCTTGCCGGAGCCGACTGTGGCCAAGCTGCTGAAACTGCTAGCTGGCGGGGAGATTTTAAGCTCCGTTCGCGGCGCCCATGGCGGGTATAAGCTGGCCGCCCCGGCAGGCAGCATCTCCATGGCCGATATCGTGGTCGCTATTGATGGCCCGGTATCGCTGACGGCCTGTGTCGAGGGCAGCAACGAGAGCTGTGATTTCGCCCCGAGCTGTCCCGTCAATGGTCGCTGGACGAAGGTCAATACCGCCGTGAGATCCGCGCTTGAAAATATAACATTGGCCGATATGATGCCCTCGCAGAACGACGCCAAAACCAATTCGCAACCAAAAGAAGTAAGAGCATAAAACAATGGTAGCAACCGAAGAAACAATCCAGACCGTCAAAGACATGGCCGGAAAATATTCCGCCGGATTTATCACCGATATCGAAAGCGACAAAGCGCCCAAGGGCCTGTCGGAGGATATCGTGCGCTTTATCTCGGCGAAGAA
>CAXBAL010000136.1:0-6155 GCA_963973475.1 uncultured Micavibrio sp. | reverse complement strand
CGTGACTTCTATTCCAGGTGCCAGCGCGGTGATTACAGGGCTGCAGCTCTCCGGCCTGCCATCCGACAGTTTTTCTTTTATCGGGTTTTTGCCGAACAAGCAAAAGGCGCGGCAGGACCATTTGCGTGATTGGGCTGGGGTGCAAACAACGCTGGTGGCCTATGAGACAGGGCCGCGTTTGCAAGATGCGCTGGCCGATATACATGCCGTGATGGGTGCGCGGAAAGTCACGATGGCGCGTGAGCTTACCAAAATGTACGAGGAAATTCGCAGCGGCTTGGCTTCGGATCTGGTTGATCATTATAAAGAGGTCGGCGCACCGAAAGGTGAAATTGTCCTTATTATCGAAGGCGCAGTCGATAAAATCTGGAGCGACGATGAGATTAAAGCGGCGCTGACCGAGGCCTTGCAAAGTATGAAAACCAAACAGGCCGCGGGATATATTGCCGATTTATCGGGACGTCCGCGCAAAGAGCTATATGATCTGGCGCTGAAATTGTCGGATAAGGGATAGCGATATGAAGGGCGCGCGGCTAAAGGCCTATCAAAAAGGGCATTGGGCCGAGTTTTTATGTGCGGCTTATTATATGTGCTGTGGTTACAGAATACTTTCGAAGCGGTATAAGTCGCCATATGGCGAGATTGATTTGGTTGCGGGGCGCGGCAAGGCGCTTGTATTTATTGAGGTTAAGGCGCGTGCCAGTGTCGCAGATGCTCTTGAATCGGTGCGAAAAACAGGGCGCGGGCGCATTGAACGCGCGGCGATGCATTATATCGCGCAAAATCCGGATTATAACGATTATTCAATGCGTTTTGATGTTGCGGCAGTGGTTCTTCTGTGGAACCTTGTTCCTGTTCGCTTTGTTCGTGTGGACAATGCATGGCTGCTCGGGGCATAATGCACTTTGTTCGCTATGGACACTCGTAATTTTTCTTTGACCAATTCAGGTGAGATATCATGAAAATTTCCAGCGCTTTATTGCTCGCTTCTATTTTATTACTACCATCCTGTACATTGGCGGGTATGGCCACGGGGGCAGGGGCCACGCTCGGTGTTGCGGCCTCACAAGAGGGCGGTTTAAGCCGCGCGGCAACGGATTTGAAAATTCAAGCCCAGATCAATGATCTTTGGTTCCGCTCCAATGTGCAATCGTTCCTGAAACTGGATTTAACCGTTAATCAGGGCCGCGTTTTGGTTACTGGTGTTGTTCAAGACCCTGAGGAGCGCGTTGAGGCAATTCGCCTTGCGTGGCAACCAGAGGGCGTAAAGCAGGTGATTAACGAAATACAAGTTGCGCAAAGCGGCGGTATTGTTGGTTTTACCCGTGATAAATGGATTACAACCCGCTTGAGAACAGCGCTGACATTAGACCGTGATGTGCAATCCATCAATTATTCGATTGATACAGTATCGGGCGTAGTTTACCTGATCGGGGTAGCGCAGAACCAGTCCGAGCTGAACCGCGTGATTGAAACCGCGCGTACTGTTCCCGATGTCAAGCGTGTCGTGAGTTACGTGAAGTTGGCCGGCGCCCGAATTTCCGATCCTATTACTGGTAACAACGATGTTGCTCCGGCACCGGAAACTGTCAATACCTACGAACCTCAACCTTTGATGGATGCACCCGATGGATATCAGGAAGCGCCGACTTCGAGTTCATATGAGGGCGGATATGATAGCCAGCCACAAAACGGGTATGATGATTATAACAATACTGCTGCCCCCACCAGCTATGGCGCGAGCGGCGGGCCGCAATCCCTTATCGAGGTGGAGCCCCTAAGCGATTGATGAAAGATATAAATCCGCTTGAGTATCTGGAGGCCGTAGGACATCTTCCCGATGAGGAGATAGATGTCGCGCCCGTGGCCATTTGTTTGGCCGCTGTCGGGACAGGCCAGTACAAAGGGCGCAATTTCGAGCGCTATTTTCACCATTTAAAGCGCATCTCTGAAGAAACCGCGCAGCGTTATGCCGATTTGCTGGAGGCGGGTGGCGAAGATGCGCCCGAGACTCAACTGGCTGCGTTAAAGCACATATTGGCTGATAAACACGGCTATAGAGGAGACGAGGATCGTTATGATGATCTTCGCAATGCCGATTTAATCGCCGTGATTGACCGCGCGCGCGGCATGCCGATTGCGCTCAGCCTTTTATATTTACATGCAGGGCAGGCGCAAGGATGGGATATCAAAGGCATTAGCTTTCCCGGCCATTTTTTAGTGCGTCTGGAGCGAGCAGGGCGCCGTATTATCTTTGATCCGTTTCAGGGCGCCGTACCTGTTGAGGCTCCGCAATTGCGCGCACTTTTGAAAAACGCGCTGGGGCCGAATGCCGAGCTGTCATCAGATTATTTCGAGGCCGCAACCAACCGTGAAATTCTGACCCGTTTGCAAAACAATATCAAGTTGCGCCAGATCGAGGCGTCGGATTATAAGGGCGCGCTGGAAACCATCAAAGCAATGCGTCTGGTCGCGCCACAGGAGTTTCGCTTGCTGCTGGATGCGGGCGTGCTGTATTCCAAAACGGGACAGATGGAGCAGGCCGAAGAATCGCTGATGCGCTATGTCGACGAAGTCAAAAATCCGCAATTCAAGCAAGATGCTCTGTTGCTTCTGGAACAAGTGCGCCGCGAGATGCAATAATCGTCAAAGCCTATGCCCCAATTAAGCCCGAATTATGCTGGAATAGAGCCGTGATATGATCTTGGCTCTGCCTTTATAGAGCCATATGCAAGCCATGATAGAGCGCTTTAATTCTTTTGTCTGAAAATTAATACATGCAAAGGAGAAATGATTATGCAATGGCTGGCTTATATATTGGTGGGGCTTGTTTTTTCACTGTTACCGTTTATGGCGTGAGGTTGTTTGGAGATTTATGTCGCCACATTATAAAAGTGATGTGGATAATCAATGAGCCCTCTTGCAAGCGCCACTAGAAGAGCATATATGTTGTATGTGATTTTAATAAGGAACGCCCGAGACGTTTCATCTGTTAGAGATCAAAATTAACGACTTTATTCTTACCGATTAGGAGAATTTTTCTATGTTTAAACAAACTACGTTTACAAAACCTTTGATGATTATGGCCGCGCTGTTTCTTGTGAGTGCCTGTTCGACGACAGATGAAGCATCCATGGAAGAACAACCCGGCATGGAGCGTGAAGGTATTACCAATGACGCGCTTGGCGATGTTTATGGCGATAACATGAACGGTGCCGCACCAGGTACACAAGCTGACCTTGTTTCCAACGTTGGCGACCGTGTATTCTTTGGTTATGACCGTTATGACCTGACCCCTGAAGCCCGCAGTGTTCTTGAAGCACAGGCTCAGTGGTTAGCACAGTATCCAACGCTTTCAGTGACCGTTGAAGGTCATGCTGATGAGCGCGGTACACGTGAATACAACCTTGCCCTTGGCGAGCGCCGTGCAAACTCTGCGAAAAACTATCTGGTTGCGCTTGGTGTTGACCCATCACGCATTAACACAATCAGCTATGGTAAAGAGCGTCCGGCAGTTCCGGGTTCTAACGATGCGGCATGGTCTCAAAACCGTCGCGGCGTAACAAAAGTGAACTAATTCCGGTAACGGATTAAGCTTTTAAGGAGATTCGCGGATGCGAAAAGCGGACACGAAAATCACTAAATTTTTGAACGGGGCTGCACTTGTTGCGGCCCTGTTTGTCTTCTCTGGTGATGCGATGGCACAAAGCGCAAGAGAGCTTGGCAACCGCCTTAGCCGCCTTGAGAATGAGATGGAAACATTGAGCCGTGCGATTTACCGCGGCGAGAATCCGCCGCCCTCTGCGGGAGGAATGACAACTGGCACCGCCGATCTGGAAGTGCGTTTGCAACAGCTTGAAATGCAAATCCAGCAATTAACAGGCCGTATTGAGGAGCAATCCTACGAAAATCGCCAGCTTAAAGAAAATATGGAACGTATGCAGGCCGATATAGAGTTGCGCCTTGGGGATCTGGAGCGCGGCGGCAGTGCAGGGGCCTCAGGCGGCCCTGGTTTTAGTAACAATACAACCTCTTCAGGTGCAATCGCTGATGATATTCCCAGCCCGACGCCGCGTAGAAGCGGTGACATTACGCTAAATAATCCGGCCTCATCTCCTGTCGATACGGATAGTGGCGCTGGCATTGATACCACGCGTAATTTGGGCGGAGCGGATAGTGCCGCTTCTTCGTATGAAAATGCTTTTTCGTTATTGAAGAATGGAAATTATGACGCTGCGGAGCGCGAGTTTGATGCCTTTTTGCGTCAACATAAAGACCATGCTTTGGCTGGAAATGCCAAATACTGGCTGGGTGAGACTTATTATGTGCGCGGAGATTTCCAGCGTGCTGCGAGAATTTTCGCTGAAGGGTATCAACAATATCCTGACAGTGCCAAAACACCCGACAATCTGCTGAAGCTCGGTCTTTCACTTTCCAGTATTGGAAATGAAAAGGATGCCTGTATTGCCCTGAACCAGCTAAAGAAAGATTTCACCAGCGGGTCCGGCCCTGTTTTACGCCGCGCCGAGCAGGAAATCGAGCGCCTTGGCTGCTAGCACACTCTGTGCTAAACAAGCTTTATAATGATTGATGCATTTTTTACTACCATGGAAAAGAAGCCTTTTAAGGCTCTTCTTCAGCATGAAGCTATTGCTGTTGCCGTTTCAGGCGGGCCGGATAGTATGGCATTGGCGTATTTGGTGACGCGTTGGACAGAAAAAAATAATGGTCCCCGCATCCACATTATATGCGTAGATCACGGCCTGCGTTCTGAAGCCGCTGCCGAAGCCGAAATGGTGGGACAGGTAAGTAAGGCTTGGCCAAAGGCGCGGCATTTTGTTGTAAAATGGGAAGGCGAAAAGCCCACGCAAAGAGTGCAAGAAAGTGCCAGAGAGGCGCGCTATGATTTGATAGAGGCACATTGTAGGGCATATGATATCAAAGCTTTGGTTTTGGGGCATCACGGTGATGACCAGGCTGAAACAGTTTTATTCCGCCTTGCCAAGGGCAGTGGGCTGGATGGATTATCGGGGATGCGTCCAATGCAGCAGCGCGGCGATCTGAATTTGTACCGACCATTGCTGGATATTCCCAAAGATGACATTCTATCCTTTTGCGCGGCAGAAAAAATCCCGTTTATTGACGACCCATCCAATAACAAAGAGCAATATGCCCGCGTCCGCTTGCGGCAATCGCGCGCTGTTTTGGAGCGCGAAGGAATTACCGCAAAGCGTTTGGGAGTGACTGCAAAGCGTCTTGATAGAGCGCGTGAGGCTTTGGATTATTATGCAGATTTATCGTTTCATACAGCGAGAATTTTTTACGATACAGATCGTATTGTTTTTAATTATGGGGCTTTAAGATATTTACCTTACGAAATTTTACTGCGCGTAATAGTTCTCGGTATGGAGGCGCTGCATCCTACGGTTGGATACAAGCCTCGTATGGAAAAGCTGGAAGCTTTGATCAGCGATTTATTGGTGCAAGATAAAATGAAGCCGCGCACACTTGGTGGTGTCATACTTTCCCGAAATGGTAGCGAGCTGACATTGGTGCGTGAGCACGCAAAATAAAAATCTCTCGGATTTCGCTTGTTACCACATGAAAATGCTATATTTTAAAGATATGAATTTAAAACGTCTTATTAAGAAGGCTGCCCGCACGTGAACACATTTGGTAAAAATCTCGTATTCTGGATGGCTATTGCGCTGTTCATGTTGTTCTTATTCAATATTTTTCAAGAAGCGCAGGACGGCAAGGTAACTGGTTCTGAACGCATTGCCTACAGCGACTTTATGGCCGATGCGCGCGGAGGGCGCGTATCCAATGTCACCATTCAGGGCGATGAGATTACGGGTAATTTTGCGTCCTCGGGCGAATCATTCCGCACGCTTGTACCACCGAATGAAAACGTGGTTGACCGCCTTCAAGATACCGGTGTCCAGATCGAAGCCAAAGAAATACCGGAAGAGCCGATCCTGATGAGCATCATTATCACGTTGCTTCCCGCGATATTAATTGTCGGGGTCTGGATATTCTTTATGCGACAGATGCAGGGCAAAGGCGGCGGCGGCGCTATGGGGTTTGGTAAATCGAAGGCCAAATTGCTGAATGAAAAACAAGGGCGCGTTACGTTTGAAGATGTGGCCGGTATC
>CAXBAL010000135.1:0-6199 GCA_963973475.1 uncultured Micavibrio sp. | reverse complement strand
GCCAAGGCGGCGCACTTTGCGGGCGTTGGTTTTCAGGACTGTATTTCCCATCGAGACCTGACCGTCCCCCGCGATAACAACATCGTTGCCTTTGCGAACGGAAATAATCGTGGTGCCGCGCCATTTTTGGGCGTTGGCGTAATCTTGTTCATGTGCGTATGTCATGGGTTTAGATATGCGGCGCGCGGGGTATTTTGTCAAGGGGCAGGGCTATGGAACCAGCCCGATTGGTTTAAATTCCGCCTCATTTTCTGGTGCAGGACTTGTAACGGTCTCTATGCCGAGTTCTTCCAGCGCGCTGATGATCGGAATGAAGTTATTCAAAGCAGAAAAGGAGCCATTGTCATCGGTATAGCCCGAGACAGCAATACCTACGACATTCCCATTGGCATCCAGTAATGGCCCGCCGCTATTGCCCGGCTGGATAACAACATCAGCCTGCATAATCGGTAAACGCGCATAGGGTAGTTTACGGTGAGCGCTTATAATACCTTTGGTGAGCGTGTCTTGCAGGCGTGTACGTATCGGCGCGCCAAGCGCGTACACGTCTTCGCCAATGTCGGGTATCTCCCGCTTTATTGGTAGGGGATTTATAGTCATGCCGTGTGGAATATCTTCCAATTTCAAGAGGGCGACGTCGCGCGTACGGTCCATGCGTAATACCTCGGCGACCAGTGCTTCATGTTTGCCAGAGGTGACAATGCGCATACGCTCGGCATTGCCAACTACATGGGCGTTTGTCAGTATATGGCCTTCATCGGTGATGAAAAAGCCGCTGCCGTGACCGGCGCTTTGGAGGAGTACTACGCTATCGCGGATTTCATTCCAGCGTCCGGCTGCAGATACATGCGATAGGCGGGAAGTATCCAGCGTAACCTGCTCATTCGGGTCATAGAGCAGGCCATGTGCATCATGCGGGCTGTCATAGGTTTTTGGCACTTGTGCAGGTAATTTCCCATAGAAGATCATGTCATTAAACTCATCATCTGCCCCTAGATTATGTATGGATGAGGCCAGAGCCTCTTCAAACAAGAGCTGTATGCCCTCATGATTGGGGGTTTCTGTTTTTGCATAGCCTTTGATGGTTTTCTTGAAAACCGTGCGGCGATTGATCAGATCAAACGCGCTCCACTCAACCTCTATATGGCTCTCCCCGGTTTCTCCTGTCGGGACGCTCCAGAAATTTTTACGGCGGCAAACATCCATTTTGATATCGGTGATGCGGCCACCTATCGCAATTTGCGTGCGTTGCTGGTCGGCGCTTTCATCAAAGAGGCGGCCGGGGTTTCCGGTGACGTCATAGCCCATGCTCTCTAACGTGCTGACAAAAATCTCGCGCATTGTATCGGAGGTGGCACCGCGCCCGCGCATGGAGGTTTGCGTCACAAGCGCATAAGGGCCATCACAGAAAAACAATCCCAGTGTCCCTTTTGGCGAGTTTGATATAAGTGGCGTGCCGGAAGGTATGGCGTACACAATTTTGTTAAATCCAATGGGTACGGGATCGGCATCGTGGCTTATACTCGGTGGAGTTTTTAAAGGGACTTGTTCGACACTAAGCCCGCTGCAGGCCGACAGGGTGATCGCGAGCGCGCAGAGATAAACTGTTTTGGGTAGAAATGCCATAGCGGTTTATGATATGTATAAGGTTGGATTATACAGCAGAGCGCTGCGCAGATTAGATCAGTGTAAAGCATTGTTACCCTTCTGGAAAGAAAGAGATTTATATGCCTAAAGATGGTGGAAATGAACGCCTTGGTGTGGTGAAACGCAAAACCAACGAGACCAGTATTTCTGTTTCGATTAATCTGGATGGATCCGGCAAGGCCGAAATAAGCACAGGCATAGGCTTTTTCGATCATATGCTGGAGCAGCTCGCAAAGCATTCCCTGATAGATATGACGATCAAGTGTGAGGGCGATTTACACATTGATGCCCATCACAGCGTTGAAGATACAGGGATTGCGATCGGTCAGGCCATTAAAGAGGCGGTGGGCGATAAAAAGGGCATTCGCCGTTATGGGCATTTTACATTAGTGATGGACGAGGCGCGCTCCATGGTGGCGCTGGATTTATCGAACCGTCCGTATCTTGTCTGGGACGCTGCTTTCACCTCTGCTTCACTGGGTGAAATGGATACGGAATTGTTTCAGGAATTCTTTCAAGCTCTGGCAAGCGCAGGCGGCATAACACTGCACATTGATAATCAAGCCGGAACCAATAATCATCATATTGCGGAAAGCATTTTCAAAGCATGTGCCAAGGCGTTGCGCATGGCGGTAGAAATAGATATGCGTGCTGGCGATAGTTTGCCCAGCACAAAGGGCGCTTTGTAAAAAATAAAAAAGGCCCTGAAGGCCTTTTTTGTATCGCTTATGTCATGTGGATTATGACTTTTTAAATGTCAGATGAGCACTAAAGTCTACGCCTTTTGCGCGGTGATCGCCGCCCATTGTGGCTGCCCACCATGCCGCAACAGCAGATAGTAAGGACGTGGCACCTGTCACGAATGCGAAAATAATCGCGGTATTCTTATCAGAATCGCTCATTGTCTCATTGACATCAAATGCGTCGGTCTGAATTTGCACATATGTTGCCGCCATAGCCGCGATTGAGATAGCAATGAATACAGCTATTGTGCTCACTGCCCATACACCGAAGCCATAAAAGCCATCATGCAATTCATTTTCATGCGCTTTAAAAGTGGGAGTTGGTCTGCGCAAATAACCGGCAGTGTATCCGCCTGCTAAGGATGCCAGAAGTTGTACCCAGAGAATCCAAATTCCCGTGGCAACTACGCCCCACATGGCCATGTCTTCCAATCCGGCATACGCGCCGTCAGCTGACAAGCCGATAACGCTTCCAAATTGCATCATGACGATGGAGATACCGCACGCGATTGCCGCGCCGATAAAGATAACGCCCCATTCAAAGCGATTGTTTGTTGTTGTGTCTAGTGTTGTCATTTCTGCCCCCTATGCCAAGCCGATGAATGACAAAATGGCCATTATGATTACAATTAGTCCTACAAGATAGATAATCTGGTTCATTATTTTTTCCTTTCGATTGATGTTTAAAGAACGAGCAACAAGATAATAATTATTGGGATCGGAATTCCGATTAACCACATTAGTATAGCTCCCATAAGATTTTCCTTTCTTTGTTGTTACATCGTTGTTACATCAGGCTAACAATCGGTCTTACAAAAAGTTCCGTTTATGTATGTAAACGGACAACATCCTTTAATAAGTAGTCTTCCGGATCCTTTGAGCCGTGCAAGACCGAAACATCGCCTGTGGCTTCCAGCACGACAGCGCGCACGTCTTGTAGCCTGAGAACATTGGCTTCGCGGAGTTTGGCGATGACATCATCTTCCGTCAGCCGCGTTTTTTGTAGGCTTTCATGAATGATTTTGCCATTTTCCATGATAAGCAGAGGCTGGTTCTCTATATAGCTTCTGGGGCGCTTCATGCGCCATAAGGAATATAAAAACTGAAGAAATATAAGGGTCGCGAAGGCAAATATGCCCTGCCCCATTGTCGGATCTTTTTGTGAGACTGCCGCGCCCATAATCGACCCAAGTGCAATTGTAACGGCAAAATCATGTGCCGACATTTTGGAAAGGGTGCGCAAACCGTTGATTTTAATCAGGATCAGCAAGGCGAAATAAACGCCAACGCCCGTTGCAAACATGCCAATCATTTCAGCTTTTGTAATTTCAAACCAATCCATGCTAGTATAACCGCGGAACAGGGAAATAGTTCCAAAAAAAGAAACTTGTAATAACAAGACAAAAAAATGGGACCTATAAAATATGTTAAATACAGAGAAGCAAAATAGCGCGTCTTTGGTAGCATTTACAGATGCAAGCCATGGTGTGGGAAAAAGATCAAGCGGTTCCGTAATATTGATGCCGGAAGACCAGTCGCAATTGCTTTCGGTGCATGTGGCCAGTTACGGGCAATCTAATCGAGGCACAGTTCATAGCGAGTTTTTGGCCAGTGTCGATGCGCTGCATATTGCGCCGAAAGGAAGTTTAAAGGCTTTGTATTCAGATTGTACGGCCTCGGTCAACCGTTTGAAAAAATACAAAATTAACATAGATGCCGCATCCACAGATAAAATGTTGAGCGTGGAAGATGTGAAGCGCTTGCGTGACGGGTTGGCACGTCATCCTGATATTGAAATTGCCTATCAACGCCGCAACAAACCGGGCATGAAGATCGCAGATAAGTTTAGCCGCATGGCGCGTGGTTTGCCTTACGGGGTCCAAGCGCTGCAAATTCCGAAAGACAAGAATTTACAGGACCAGTTAAACGAGCTATATCCGCTTTGTCACGAAGTTCACGCGCTGCAAAGAGAAGAAAGTGTAAATAAGGTCGTGCGCTTTATCGAAAAATGGGCGTTTCCGCCCGCAGCGGAACCTGCATTGGCCGAAATTTAAGCCTGCGCTATTCCGCCACTTCTAGCGGATATTCGATTTGCAGAACCTCAATTAATTCCGTGCCGTTATCGGTGATGACTTTGACCTCATCGCCGACTTCGGTTTTCATGAGCGCCTTGCCCACGGGGGAGAGCCAGTTAATTTTATCCACGCCGGCCTTGGGGTCGAAGTTGGCTTCATCAACATCGACCAGATGCACGGTCATAATGGTCTCGTCCTCGCGGTAATAGGTAACGCGCGCGCCGAAATAGACGCGCTTCAGCCCTTGCTGCGTGGCGGGGTCAACGACTTTGGTGTTCTCCAGTTTTTTAATCAGATAGCGCATGCGGCGGTCGATCTCGCGCAGGCGTTTTTTGTTATAGATATAATCGCCGTTCTCGCTCCGATCCCCATTGCCCGCCGCCCAGCTCACGATCTCGGTAATCTTGGGCCGCTCCTCATGGCGCAGCCAATGCAGCTCGTCACTCAGCGCTTTAAACCCTTTGGGCGTCATGTAATGGGTGAAGTCGGTCATTATTAAGTTTTATTGCTTTGCCGAGCATATTTTATACGGTTGGCTAATCCTGTATGCACACCCTTCATCCACTCGGTTTGTTTAAGAATTTGCTCTAAAATCATTATGTAATAAACGTTGCAGGCCTTTAGCCACTCAAGAAAATGTTCTTCATTCAGTTTTTCTGTTTCATATTTTTCAATATGATGAAGATCGTCATCTATCTTTGACAAGAGGTATTGTAGTAATCCATTAATGCGTAGGGCTATAGCAAGATCATCGCCGGATAAATTAGTTATGTTTTCTGTTGTTATTATTATAGAAGGATCGTAACGGTTTAATCTCGAACGTAAAAATTTAACGCCGTGAAAATTAAATTCGGTTATATCTTTCTGTACTTCTAATTCCGCATGTAAGTCTTGATTTAAGTGAATACAAAAATCCAAAATAGCTCTTTTAGTTTTCTTAATGCTTATTTGCGCAGAATATCTGGCTGCTAAAAATGCTAGAATAGCAGCAATTAATGCAATGAAAGCGGCAATCAGCGGCTGATATGCATATAGTATGCTTTGATCGTCAGGTATATGAAATAGAATCATGGTTTTTTCCATTATACTTTACGTTTCCTCAAAACCTCGCCATGAGCAGGAAAGTTTTCGTAGGTGGTCATGGTGGTGACGCTGGTTTTTAGGGCGTCGAAGCCTTTGCTGGTCACTTTCGAGATAGACGTACGTTTCAGGAAATCCCAGACAGACGTACAGGAGTACGTATGCGCCCAGCCGCCTGTGGGCAGGACGTGATTGACGCCGATGCCGTAATTGCCAAGGCTGGAGGGGGTATATTCGCCGAGCAGGATTTCGCCCGCATGCAGGATTTTGCGCGCGACGTTTTCAGCGTCTGCGACTTTCAAATGCAAATGTTCGGCGGCGTATTCATTGGCGATAGCGATAGAGTGCTCCAAGGAATCTGAGAGAATAATGCCGCCGTAATTGCTCATGACGCTATGGCAGATCGAGCGGTGGGGTTCGGGCAGTTCATCAATAATCGCGGGCAGGTTGTCGCGCACATAAGTGGCCAGTTCTTCATCATGGGTGATCAGGAGCGCGGCGCTGTCCTCGCCGTGTTCGGCCTCGTTCAAAACGTCCCAGCATGTGTTGTACGGGTCAGCCGTTTCATCGGCTAGAATGATGGATTCGGACGGGCCTGCGGGCATGCCGGGGTCGAGGACATCGGACAAGGCGCGCTTGGCGGCGGCCACGTAC
>CAXBAL010000134.1:0-6274 GCA_963973475.1 uncultured Micavibrio sp. | reverse complement strand
CAGATATTCTTTATCCGCAATTTCATATCCGGCGGCGGGTTCGATATCTGACGGGTCCAGGGGGTATTGTTGGCCGTTGTATTTCGCTGATACGTTCTTGGCTTTGTCCCAGCGCCCTGACACCCGAATGATAATATCTTTCCATCCATTGGTGGTGTTGCCCGTCCTATAGATGGGTGGTCTTACGGGCTGGATGGAATTGACCAGCGTGAAATGATCGTTATGGGCCTCCATCACCAACATGGTGCAGCCATGGGTGCCGCACCAATAGCCATAGGGTGTTTTAAACAGAACCAATGCATCACGGCGGCCATCTTCGTTTAAATCAACGCGCCTATAATCGTAATTGGAATGCATGGGCGCGCCCATATCACGCAGAGTCTCCAATACGGATTTTTGCAGCTGGAAATCGTTAGGATCAACCACCTTTGCCGGCGCGGGTGTGAGCGGATATGCGCTAAGCTGTTGTTTCGGCGCCGATTGGCAACCGACAAGACCAAGGAGGCCGAAGCACGCAATTGCCAGAGTGGTGAGTTTGATTTGCATGGCTTCACCTTAGAGAAGAATAGGGGAGTAAAACAAGGGTGAGGAAAAAAAGTCCACATCAAAGATTAACTATGTAAAGTTATTTGGTGCATAGCGGTAAGTTTGTCGCAAAACCTGTTGCCAGAGGCATCAAGGCAGATTAATCTTAGCCTGTTTTAAATGCGTAAGAGCGCGTAGAGTAAGAAGTGACGGTCTGGAAAAGGCCGGGCCGATAATAGAGTAAGGAGTTTCTTATGACCTTTGTGGTCACTGATATTTGTATCATGTGTAAATACACAGATTGTGTAGAGGTCTGCCCCGTGGATTGTTTCTATGAGGGCGAAAATATGCTGGTGATTAATCCCGATGAGTGTATTGATTGCGGCGTTTGTGAGCCTGAATGCCCGATTGAGGCAATTTTACCAGATTCCGACCCCGAGGCCGAAAAATGGCTGGAGCTAAACCGCGATTACTCCGAAAAATGGCCTAATCTGACACAGACACGCCCGCCTATGCCCGATGCAGAGGCATTGAAAGACGAGCCGGGTAAGCTGGAGAAGTATTTCAGCGAAGAGCCAGGCGAAGGGGATTAGATTTTTAGAAAACCTAAACTTGATCGGGATTGATACTATATCATACTCTTGGCAGGGTTACTTTAAGGCAAGACCGTAGTACAAGATTAACTATATTACAAAAGACGTAACAGGAGATCATTTTATGACCGACCACAATCCAGACCAAAACGGCAGCCCTGAGTATAAAACCGAAGAGGCTCCGCCTAAGTTGAAAGTAGGCGGCGTAGAGTTCAAGGCCGATGAAAAAAAAGCCAAGACCACGGCCAATTCCGATGAAGAGCATGTCAAAATTGAAGGTAAGATCGTCGAGACTCACGAGGCTCGCGGGAAAATCTATGATTCCATTTTGCAAACCATTGGCAATACACCTTTGGTGCGCGTGCCGAAATTCACTGAAAAATACGGTCTTGAAGCAACCGTGCTGGCGAAGCTGGAGTTTTTCAATCCTATCGCATCGGTTAAAGACCGTATTGGATTTGCGATGATAGAGGCCGCCGAGCGCGCCGGCCGCATTGCACCCGGTAAAAGCGTTATTATCGAGCCGACATCAGGTAATACAGGGATTGCGCTGGCTTTTGTTTGCGCCGCCAAGGGATACAAGTTGATTTTGACGATGCCGGAGAGCATGTCAATTGAACGCCGCAAGATGTTGCGCTATTTCGGCGCGGAAATTGTGCTGACACCGGCCGAAACAGGTATGACAGGCGCTATTAACCGTGCCAAGGAATTGTTGCAGGAGCATGAGGGCTCTTATATGCCATCGCAGTTTGACAATCCTGCCAATCCACAAATTCACAGTGAAACCACGGCCGAGGAAATCTGGACCGACACATCGGGCAATGTTGATATTCTTATCGCCGGCGTCGGCACAGGTGGAACATTGAGCGGTATTTCTGGCAATCTGAAAAAGAAAAAACCTGGTTTCCGTGCCTATGCGGTAGAGCCGAAAGACAGCCCCGTTATTTCCGGCGGCAATCCCGGCCCGCATAAAATTCAAGGTATCGGTGCGGGGTTTGTGCCGGATAATCTTGACACAAATTTGGTAGACGCGACCGTGCAGATTACTAACAATCAGGCTTTCGCCACGGCGCAGGAAGTGGCGAAGCTGGAGGGGATCCCTTGCGGAATTTCATCAGGCGCAGCGTTTGCCGCCGCGATTGAAGTTGCGCGCATGCCGGAAAATAAAGGCAAGACCATTGTTGTGATGGTGCCGTCCTTTGCCGAGCGTTATATCTCCACCGATCTATTTGAAGAAATTGATACGACGAAGCTATAAAAGTTTAAGTGCCACCTAAACGGCGGCCCTTAACTATTTGACACTGCGAAGTTTTTCACCGTTTTGATCAACGTCCAACTTTTCCTGTAAATTGGTGCTGGAGGTTGTGTATTCGAACTTCAGCCTTGCATCAGGATATACATAGCGGAAGGCCTGACGTGCCATAAGCGCCGCTTCATGGAAACCAGACAGGATCAATTTCAATTTCCCTGGATAATAATTGATATCGCCAACCGCAAAGATGCCCGGTGTGGACGTTTCGAATTTTTCTGTATCAACCGGAATAAGGTTTTTATCAATATTCAAGCCGAAATTGGCGATGGGACCAAGCTTCATCGTCAGACCGAAGAAGGGGAGCAGACAATCGCATTCCACAAGCTTGCGGTTTTTGTCTTTGTCTTCAACGGCCACGGCTTTTAGTGCGCCGTTCTCGCCAATCAGTTCCTTGATTTGCCCCATTTCAAAATTAATCAGGCCTTCTTCTTTAAGTGACCACATCTTGTTGACTGTATCAAGATGGGCGCGGAATTCACTGCGGCGATGGATCAGAGTAAGCTCGCTTGCAAGGGGCTGCAGGTTTAGTGTCCAATCCATTGCGCTGTCGCCGCCGCCGACGATAACCAGTTTTTTGCCGCGGAATTGTTCCATTTGACGTACGGCGTAGAAAACAGATGTGCCTTCATATTCCTCGATACCGGGAATAGGGGGCTTTTTGGGAACGAAGCTGCCGCCGCCTGCAGCAATGATGATGACTTTTGCCTCGATGACGGTGCCGATATCGGTGGTCAGACGCCAATGTCCTTCGGAGGCGGCGTCGGGGCCGATACGTTCCAATGCCTCTGCCATTTGTTGGAAATGAAACACAGGATCGAAGGGCGCAATTTGTTCCATAAGGCGGTCTGTGAGATCTTGGCCAGTGATAACCGGATAAGCCGGTATATCATAAATAGGCTTTTCAGGATAAAGCTCGGCGCATTGGCCGCCAGGGCGATCAAGAATATCCACGAGGTGACATTTCATATCCAAAAGTCCCATTTCGAATACGGTAAACAGGCCGCAAGGTCCCGCGCCGATAATAATGGCATCGGTTTTATGGGGATTGGTGGGGGTGCCTGGCTCGCTCATGGTCGTGGGTATCCATCTATTCTTAAAAATATAAGTGGCTTACATATTTCAATCTTAAGCGATTAAGTCAAGATTTTTGGCGCTATTTTTTGCTTGTCAGGCCTATAAGGCTCGGACAGTATGGAGTTGATAGGGAAAATGAAGGGTGATTTACTATGCCAAACTATGATTTTGACGAGGCGGCGTTTAACGCAACGAAGGAATTAATGAAAGACCGCTTTGGTATTTTGGCCGAGAAATATACACGCAACGCGGCGAGGTATGTTCAAGAGGTAGAGCAGGGAATATTAGACGAAGACGCTGAGAAAATAATTCAAGGTGCACATGCTTTAAAATCATCCAGTGCGATGCTGGGATTTAGAGGGTTTCAGCGTTGCGCGGTGGAAATAGAAGCCAAAGCGCGACAAGGAGAGATTGATTTACACGAAGATATTGCGAGCCTGAAAAATCATTTGCAGCATAGTCTGGAAGTATTGGGGCCTTATTTGGAGTAGACTAATACGCGATCATGTTGCGCAATCGTATTACCATATTTTCCAGATCGAAGGGCTTAACAATATATTCTTTTGCACCCATGGTCAGGCTTTCGGATATATTGTTGATCTCGTCCTTTGCGGTGAGCATCATCACAGGGATATTCTTTAAGGCATTGTCGTTTTTGAGAGTTTTGAGCACTTCATTGCCGTTCATTTCAGGCATCATCCAATCGAGAATAATAGCATCAGGCTTTCTTGCTGCGGCGATTTCCAGGCCTTCTTTTCCTGATTGGGCGCTCAAAGTCACAAAGCCACTGGTGTTCAGGCTTTGGGTGATGATCTCTAATATGGCTTCATCGTCATCAATGACCAGTATTATTGTGTCTTTGCCCATGGGTATACTCCTTATTCTTTGTAATACTTTAGTATAGTTTGCCTGGTGGTTGCAATTCCCATGAGATAATCATGCAATGGTGCCTGTTAGCAAATTCATTAAAGCTTGTTTGAGTTCCTCGATTTGTACCTTCTGTCTGTCTTGTTTGTGGATGTAAAACACATCTGTCGCTTTCAATCCGTAAGTATTAATTTTTGCGCTTCGTATATTAAAATTATGATCGCGAAATATACAGGCGATATCATAAAGCAGGGCCGGACGGTCACGTCCGTAAATTTCCAAGACTATATCTTTCTTACTGGCTTTGCCATGCAGGATAACGCCGTTAGGGATATCAAAAACCAGATCTTTTTTAGAAGGTTTGTCTGTGTTTTTACCGAGGAGGTGGGCGGGGTCTATGTTCTCTTTCAATACTTTTTGTATGTTATCGCGGATTTCTTTGTAGCGCCGTGCTGCCAGTGGCTTTCCGCTGGCGTTTTGAATGGTGAAAATGTCATAAGCATAATCATCGTCCAGCGTGTGTATGCGGGCTTCAAGAATATTTATGCGCGCTGCTGACAGGGCCCCTGCAAGTTTTGCAAAAAGACCCGGGCTATCGGGTGCAATGACGCTGATGAGGGTAGCTTCACCATCTTGATGGGGCTCAATTTTGATATCAGGCGTATTTTCAGGTGGGGTAAAATTTTCGCTTGTGTGTAAAGAGGGTTCGAGCGGTATGGATTTACCATGAAGGGAGTATTCGGCTTTGTAATATAAATCTTGCAACAAGCCCTCTTTCCAAGCGCTATAACGCCCCGGACCAACGGCCATGATATCAATAATGGTAAAAACGCAAAGAAGATTTAAACGCTCGACATCATGAACGCGAAATAGAAAGTCATGGATCGTTTTTGTGTCATTCAGATCCCGCTTTAGGGCGGTATGGCTCATAAACAGGTGATCGAAGATGAGCCAAGAGCATAGGCGCGTTTCGGTGTCATTCAATCCTAAACGTGGGCAGAGTTTAAGCGCGAGCTCTGCGCCGAGCTGTTCATGGTTGCCGCCGCGCCCCTTGCAAAGATCGTGCAAGAGGAGGGCGACGAATAAAACGCGGCGGTGTTTTATTGTGTGGATTAGGGCGCTAGCCAGACCGGATTGGTCCTTCAATGCCCCGCTTTCAAGGCTGTGCGCTATGCCGATTGCGTTCAAGGTATGCTCATCAACAGTGAACATATGATAGCGGTCAAATTGCATTAGCGCGATGGCGCGGCTAAATTCGGGGATGAAACGCTCCAGCACGCCTGCCTCGTTCATACGTTTTAAAATCACATAAGCGTCATTGCGGTCGCACAGGACTTGCAGGAATAGCGTGTTGGCTTCTTTATTGCGGCAGAATTCATGGTCAATCAGGGCCGTGATTTTCGAGATTTGGCGTAGCGCTGCCGGATGCATGTCCAGCCCGGTTTTTTGTGCGATGCGGAAAAGGCGGATGATCTCGATCGGGTTGGCTTTTAGCTCCGTACTTGCTTCGAAATTCAGTCTTTCATTGGTTATTTCATACCCCGCATAGAGATCAAGCGGTTTGGTAATTGATTTATACGTGCTCTCGTCTATGGCGGCGCAGACAATACGGGTGAGATCGCCAATGTCGCGCGTAACCCGAAAATAGTGTTTCATGAACCGCTCTACGGCCTTGGCGTTGTCTTTGTTGGTGTAGCCAAGGCGCTCGGCGAGTGCGGGCTGCACGTCAAAATGTAGGCGCTCTTCCGCGCGGCCAGCCAGGTCGTGTAAATGACACCGCACGGTGAGCAAGAAATCATGGGCGCGGCGGAATTTGCTCTTCTCGTTATCGGTGAGGATACCGAGCTTTGCCAATCCGGCGGGGGTTTTTACCTCGTAGAGAACTTGTGTGATCCAGAACAAG
>CAXBAL010000133.1:0-6349 GCA_963973475.1 uncultured Micavibrio sp. | reverse complement strand
GCCGCGGATGATGCCGGCGGCAATTACATTGAATATGATGATACCGCGCTGGGCGGTATGCGTGTGGGCCGAATTGCGGGCCAGCCCGCCCCCGCGATTGACTGGACACTGGATGTCGCGAACAGCGTTGTTTACACCGATCAAAATGTGGGTATTGGCGTATCCGCCATGAGCAATGATGGCGGTGCCAACACCAATGTCGTTCTGGATTTGGCCGGTGATATTGCCGCGCTGGAATATTGTGACACCAACGGCGCAAACTGTTTTACCGCAGCGCAGGTTGATACGCTTGTAGGTGGCGGCGCAAGCCCGACAGACCGCATTGAGGATACTGGCAATCAGGACACCTATATTGATACAGACACTACGAATGATGATACTGTTAATTCTATCGTGTTCCACACTGCTGGAACGGAAAAAATGGTCATCCTGCCAAATGGCAATGTCGGGATAGGGAAATCCGATCCGAATGATATATTGACCGTTCTGGGCGGTAAAATTGTCATCCGCGAAACTGACGATGACCTAGATGCCGTGCATTTAGGGGCGGGCACTACGACAGGGTATTTAACCCTCCGCAACGCCGGCACTGATGCGGTTTATGTAAC
Source organism: uncultured Micavibrio sp. (assembly GCA_963973475.1). Taxonomy (GTDB): domain Bacteria; phylum Pseudomonadota; class Alphaproteobacteria; order Micavibrionales; family Micavibrionaceae; genus UBA2638. Next base: position 5,741 of record CAXBAL010000133.1, on the reverse strand, counting down.
CTCAGCAAGCTCTATTGATAGCTATTTCAACGCAGGGAACGTTATATTCGGCGGTACAATAGCCGATGCGTCCGCGCGCGTACAAATCGATTCAACCTCGCAAGGCTTCTTGCCGCCGCGTATGAACGAAACCGATCGTAACGGCATCACCAGCCCTGCCACTGGTTTGCTCATATTCAGCACGACCGCAGGTACGTTCCAGTTTAATGCCGGAACACCTGGCGCGCCGAATTGGGTAGATGTCGGCGCGGGCACCGCCAGTCTTTGGACCGATCTGGGCGGCGGGCGACTTCATTATGGCGATGACGACACCGTGCAAGTGGGTATCGGCACCGATAATCCTCTTACCGCGCTGGATGTGAACGGCGGTATCCGTGTGGGGAGCGTTAGCGCCCCTGCCCCGACCTATCTGGCTTTGAACTCCCTCAGCAATGTCGACTCTGCTCCCGCCGATGGCCAATGCCTGACATATAGTAGCGGTAGTGGAAACTGGGTCGCTGGCGATTGTGATGCCGCGGGAAATACCGCCGAATGGACCGATGACGGATCGGGCAATATTTACAACGCCGATGACGGATCAGTCGGTATCGGCACCAACGCAACGCCCGATGCCAGTGCCAAATTCGAGATAGCCTCGACAACGCAGGGTTTCTTGCCGCCGCGTTTGGCCGACCCGACCACCATAACCAACCCGGCCACCGGACTTTTGGCGTATAACAGTACAGACGACACCTACCAGTATAATGCCGGAACACCCGGCGCGCCAGACTGGGTTTCCTTCTCCAGCACCGCCGGATCGGCAGGGTCTTTGCAAGATTCCACAACGCCGACGCCTGATACAACTATCCAAGTTGATACCGCAGGGGACGGCACGGCCAATACCACCGTCTTTACCAATAACGGCGCAGAATCCATGCGTATCACAGCGGGCGGTAATGTGGGTATCGCAACAGCTTCTCCTTCGTCCGAGCTGGATGTCGAGGGGACAATACGTGCGGGCACCAGCCTCCGATTGGGCATGATCGCAGGTGATGCACCGACCTATACCGGTCAGACCTTAGGTTCACTTAGTGATGTTGATCTAAGCACACTCAACACCAATGACGTCCTGAGCTGGGACGGCACCAACTGGATTGCCGCAGCGGCAGCCGCAGGCGGCGGTCTATGGACAGATGCTGCAGGCGATATATATAACACCGATGGTGGCTCCGTCGGTATCGGCACGTCCTCCCCTGCTGATGAATTGCATGTATATGATCCTATCGGCAAAGGAAAAATTGTTATAGAGGGCGTTAATAGTGATCAATCACTTATAGATTTCATTACCAGCGGGGATGGCGCTTCGCATATGGATGACGGTAGTGGCGCTCTGGGTTTCCAGCTATTCACTTATAATAGCGCTCATGCGAATACGGATAATCGTGGCGATTTTGGTATTTCTTCTAACCAGGGGGGCTGGAATACTTATCTTTATATGGACAGCGTGACCGAAAGCATTGGTATTTTCAACGATGATCCGGATGCGGCACTGGATGTCACCGGAGATATAGAATACACAGGCACAATCACCGACGTTTCCGATAGACGGCTGAAAACCGACATCACCCCGCTGAGTGCACAGGATATGATCGCGCGCCTTGCCGCGGTTGATACGTATACGTTCCGCATGAAAGACGATGAAACCGGACGCATTGAATACGGTGTCATGGCGCAGGAACTGGAGGAGATTTTTCCCGAACTGGTAAAAACCGCCGATGATGAAATGGGCACTAAATCCGTGAACTACACAGGGTTGATCGCCCCGATGATCGAGGCCACCAAGGCTCTAAAATCCGAAAACGATACCCTGAAAGCCGAACTAAGCGCGGTCAAGGAGCAACAATCCTTTGTACTGGCGAAGCTGGAAACCATGCAGAGCGATATCAGCGGTATGAAGGTCCATACCGGATACGGCATCGAAAAGGGTACGGCGATTGCTATGCTGCTCTTGCTACTATCCCTTGGCGGGATTACTGGAGCTTTCTTGGTACGGAAACAAACACAGGTTAAAAACAATCCATAAATTTCGCAGGACAGAATGAATTTCAGGCATAGTATAATCGCGGGATTGGTAGTAATCGGGATCTGTTTTCCCATCCGCCCGTCTATGGCCGCCTGTTCGAACAATGAAAATGGCACCCCCGGACAAAATGGAGAAGTCGAATATTTCGCGGATGATAATGTATTGCGTTATTGTGACAATACGAACTGGATCAATATGGTGCCCCCCGCGCATCATTCTCTTAGCCTTGTCGGCCATTGGAAACTGGATGAAACTTCCGGAATCCAAGCGTCGGATTCATCACGGTTTAGTAATGTCGGCACGTTGAATGGTGGTTTGAATGCCACAAATTCTGTTGTCAGCATATCGGGAAGAGCGCTTAATTTCGATGATACCGATGATTACATCAATATCCCGCGAAATTCGGCTTTCGAACCTGCCAGTGCGATTACAGTAAGCGTCTGGGTATATTGGGACGGTTCAGGGCCGTTTAAAAAAATCGTATCAAAAGCTTACATCAATACTGATCCTCCCCACCAATCTTATGCTCTAGGAGGTGCTCTTAATGCCAACCAAATGCAGTTCGAGGTAAACGTAAATGGCACTTTAAGGAGCACGCCGGCTTTTAATGTACCAACAAATCAATGGGTTCATATTTTAGGGCGATGGCAAAGCGGCGGAGCCGTGCAGGCCTATTTAAACGGCACGTTGATTTCTCAAACGTCTTCATATACAGGGACTATCCCTTATTATGCCACGCCCCTCAACATCGGCAGGGGATCGAATGCGCAGCCCGGAACGTATTTTAGTGGCCGTATCGACGATGTACGCATTTATAGTAAAGCCTTATCGCCCACTGAAATAACGCAATTGTATACCGAGCGCGACAACAGTCTTATCGGACATTGGAAACTGGATACCGGAAGTGGTTCCGATATTTATGATAGCAGCGCTTACCAAAATGACGGTGACTTGCTAAATGGGCGGGACGCCGCAGATGTTATAGTGAGCGCAAAAATTGGAAATGGTGTTCTGCTCGATGGAATTGCAGATCAGGTTTATGTTCCCTCTGCCTTTCCCGTTTCTTCAAGCAAAGTTACTACATCTGCATGGATCAAAGCCGATTCATGGGGGGACGAATCCAGCGGCTGTATATTATGCTTCAGTAGCGGCAGTCTGGATCACCTGCAATTAAGATTACTGAATGATTCCGGCCAACAGGGCCTGCGCTCCTATATTAGGGCAAACAATGGAGACGGGACTGCTAATACACACAACGCCATTACATTGGATCAATGGCACCATGTTGCGGTTACATATGATGTAAGCACCGATGCCACCCCGCATATATTTGTCGATGGTCAGGAGGTTGGTTCCTATGCCTCTAGCAATCCCACAGGTAACTCAATCAACTTTAATGGCCTGAATTTAAGGATCGGCGCAGATGGCAACATCAATCGTTTTTTTGATGGTATTATTGATGACGTCAGATTGTATAGTCGCGTTTTAACGGCTGCAGAAATTAAAGGCATTGCAAGTTGCACGAAACCAAAATCCTCCTTTTACAACAGCGATGATAAAGTCATGCAATGGTGCGACCATAGATACGAAGCCCATAATATGGGCGTAGCAAATAGCGGAACCGGAGGGTGCACATCCCCCGCGGCACCGGAAGGATCAATGAATTACAGCTCGGGCCGTTACAGATTCTGTGACGATGGTGGCTGGGTTAATATCGGAAAATAATGACAATGGGAATTATGGCACAAACGAATAGTAATAAATTTTTGAGCAGGGGCCGTGCTGGCCGCAACTCGCATTATATGTGCGCCCTGCTCCTGCTTGTTTGTACCGGATTGATCCTGTCTGCCTTTGCCAACCAAAAGGCGTATGCGCAAGATATCACGAGTGATCTTGTCGGTTATTGGAAACTGGACGAGATTTCAGGAAGTTCGGTAAATAGTTCTATTGATAATATTAACGGCACTTGGTCCGATAGTGATGACAATGAAATTGGAGCGGAGGCAATAACCGGCATAATAAATGGTGGCCTGCAATTCGATGGCACAGACGATATTATCAATTTGGGTGATAATCTAGACCTTTCAGCCTTAACAATTTGCGCTTGGGTAAAACCACAAAGCCCGACTGAAGGGTATGTAATTGGTAAATTCAGCACCGGCACAAATAGTGGATATTATTTCAGAGCTATTACAGACACATGGCAAATAGGGTTTAGAGGTTCTGATGATGACAAACTAAATGCCAGTATAGAATATGATGAGTGGCAGCACCTATGCGCCATTATTGCCCCCGGCCCGCAAACTTCTAGTATTTATAAGAACGGAGAGCTTGTTGAAAGTAAAACAAGCCTACTCTCAATATCCGACAATTCTGTTCCCTTAACTATTGGAAACCGTATTGATGGCCTAAGGCCTTTCAGGGGAAGCATCGACGAAGTGCGGATTTATAACCGTCTTCTAGATGCAAACGATGTAAGGGCCATATATGAATTAAATTCTAATACCCTGTGCCAAGGCGCATCGGACGCCGGAAAAATGATCTTCAATCCCGACTACGCCGTCATGCAATATTGCGATGGCGCGGCGTGGATTGATATGGGGAAAGAAGCCTCCGTTCTGCATGGCCAGAAAGTTACGGGGGGCGGATATGATATTAATGGCGTCGTATTTAATGGTACCACCCATTTAGCCCAAGGATCGCTTACGGGAACAGACCCCAGATACGTAACCGGCTCATTCTGGGTGAAACGAAATACTGCCAATCTCGGGACATCACAGGGCATCTTGGCTTACAGAAACGCTGATAATGAATATTTCCGCATACGTTTCAATACATCCAATGAATTGGTGCTGGATGGTCAAGAAACGGGCGTTGGTGTGTATCAACTGCTCGCAAGATCAGCCGCGGCAATTACCGACGGGAATTGGCACCACGTCGCCTTCAGCATTGATTCCACCAACCGCGCCTTGGATCAGATTTATTTGGATGACAGTGCCTCAGTCACAAGTAATCCTTACACGTTTAGCGCCTTTGGTGGTGGGGAAGAAGCCGTTGTTGGATCTTTTACCACTGCGGGCTCAGAAAGGCTCTATGGCGCGCTGGCCGATCTCTGGATTGATTTTGACAATTATATTGATTTCTCGGATGAGGCAAACCGCCGTAAATTTATCAATGCGGATGGCCGCGCGGTTAATTTGGGTGCCGATGGTTCCCTTCCCATAGGCACAGCGCCCGATGTTTTTCTGTCCGGTGATACGGCGAACTGGCACACGAATAAGGGCTTAATGGCTGGCTTCAGCGAGACAGGCACCCTCACGACAGAAACTATCCCGCCGCCGAGAGATTACGAGAAAAAACTGGTCGGCTGGTGGAAGATGAGCGAAACCGGGGGCGGCACAGTGCGTGACAGTAGTGAAACCGGCCTGAACGGCACCATGAATGGCGGTATGAGCGGCGATGATTCTGTAACAGGACCTGTGGGGAAAGCGCTGGAGTTTGATGGAACCAACGACACGGTAAGCTTTCCTAATAATTCTGCGATCAACTTAAACACTATGACGATTTCAATGTGGATCAAACCAGATGAAGTGATCACCCCCACAAACGGCATTATATTAATGGAAAATCGCGCGGGCGGTAGTAGCACCAATTATGAGTTCGTCATAGACGGGGAAGG
>CAXBAL010000132.1:0-6459 GCA_963973475.1 uncultured Micavibrio sp. | reverse complement strand
TCTGTGTCAGGTACAAAGGCAAAAGGATAAAACACAATGGCAAAAACCAGCCCCGTAGAATTTTTTAAACAGGTTAAATCAGAGGCAAAAAAGGTCACATGGCCGACCCGTCAGGAAACAATCGTCAGCACGATTTTCGTTTTCATCATGGTTACTATTGCCTCGGTATTTTTGTATTTCGCCGATCAGATCATTGCCTTTTTGGTGCAAGCGATCATGAATATCGGCATGTAATAGATTTTATTTCTCACTAGGAAGGACTTATAAACAATGTCAGCTGCAAAATGGTACGTACTTCATGTCTATTCAGGTTTCGAGAGCAAAGTTGCCGAAGCCATTAAAGACAGAGCCCAGAAAAAAGGCCTGGAAAGCAAGGTCGAGGAAATTCTGGTTCCGACCGAGGAAGTGGTGGAGATGCGCCGCGGCCAACGCGTTAATGCAGAGCGTAAATTCTTCCCGGGCTATGTTTTGGCCAAACTGGATATGGATGACAATATCTGGCACTTGATCAAAGATACGCCAAAGGTAACAGGCTTTCTTGGTGGCGGCGGTAACAAGCCTTTGCCAATCTCCGAGCGTGAAGCCCAGCAAATCCTACAACAGGTTCAAGAAGGTATCGAGCGTCCACGCCCATCCGTGATTTACGATATCGGCGAGGAAGTTAAAGTGACCGATGGTCCGTTTGCCTCTTTCAACGGCGTTGTCGAGGAAATCGACGAGGAGAAATCCAAGTTGAAGGTTTCCGTTTCTATCTTTGGCCGCGCGACACCGGTCGAGCTGGAATACGCCCAAGTCGAAAAAATGTAATATAAGGCATTTGTCTGCAGGCAAAAAAAGCTTGCATTCAGACAGGGGCAAGACTATGTTGCCCCAAATCTGTGGTAGGTTTTCTGCTGTAATCTTTATGGCCATAGCGGAGCCACACCACGGGACTTCTTTAAAACGTAAGCGGAATTAATTTTTCGCCTTAATCGAAAGGAGCTAGAAATGGCTAAAAAAGTATCGGGTTATATTAACCTGACAATTCCGGGTGGTTCTGCCAACCCGTCCCCGCCAGTTGGACCGGCTTTGGGTCAACATGGTGTAAACATCATGGAATTCTGTAAGGCGTTCAACGCACAAACAGAAGGCGCGAAAGGCATTCCGACACCTGTAATTATTACAGTGTACGAAGACCGCTCTTTCAGCTTCATCACAAAAACACCGCCTGCCAGTTACTTCATCAAGAAGGCTGCAAAGATCGACAAAGGGTCCGGCACTGTTGGAACTGATATTGTTGGCCGTATTCGCAAATCTCAGATTAAAGAGATCGCCGAGACGAAAATGCAGGATCTGAACGCAAATGACATTGACGCCGCGATGAAAATCATCGAAGGCTCAGCACGCTCAATGGGCGTAGAAGTCGTGGAGGGCTAAGCTATGGCGAATTCAAAAAAGATGAAAGCAGCTTTGGAAAAAGTCGACCGCACCAAATTCTACGGAATTCAGGAAGCTGTCGAAATTCTCAAAGGTCTTGCTAAAAGCCGCAACTTCGATGAATCCCTCGAGATTGCTATGAACCTTGGTGTTGACCCACGTCACGCTGATCAGGCTGTTCGGGGCATGGTTTCCTTGCCAAATGGTACAGGCGCGACAATTCGCGTTGCTGTTTTTGCCCGTGACGAGAAAGCCGAAGAAGCCAAAAAAGCCGGAGCTGACATTGTCGGCGCCGAAGATCTGGCCGAGAAAATCAAAGCAGGTGAAATGGACTTCGAACGTGTAATCGCATCTCCTGATATGATGGGTATCGTTGGTCAGCTTGGTAAAGTCTTGGGTCCAAAAGGCCTGATGCCGAACCCGAAATTGGGTACAGTGACACCGAATGTTGCCGATGCCGTGAAAGCCGCCAAAGGCGGAGCGATTGAATTCCGCGCTGAAAAAGCCGGTATTATTCACGCTGGCGTTGGTAAAAGCTCTTTCGACCAAAAGAAATTGGTTGAGAATATCAGCTTCTTCATTGATGCCATTCAAAGAGCCAAGCCATCGGGCGCAAAGGGAACTTACATCCGTAAGATTACTTTGTCTTCGTCTATGGGTCCCGGTATCAAAATTGATCTGGCAACTGTTACAGGCACAACCCAGCACGCAAATGCTGCATAATTGATGCCCTGATAAGAATTAAGAGAGCCCCGCTTACTGGCGGGGTTTTTTTATAAAAGCACTGTTTTAATTGAAATGTACAAAAACACTTGACACCGCTTGCTGCATTTGAGTATATACCCCTCACATATTGACCTGTCCAAGACTGTTAGGTGCATCAATTGGTGCTTAAATACCCTCTCATAGATAGGAAAGCAAAATCACACCGCTATAAAGGTGTATTGTTTTCTTTTGGATAGGACGGAGCCATTGCGCTTCGTTTTTTGTTTTTGACGTTTAGATAAGGAATAAAACTATGGGCATGAGCCGGGTACAAAAAGAAGCCGAAATCAAGGAATTGAACGAGCGCTTCGCAAATGACGAGATCGTGGTTGTTACGCATTACTCAGGTTTGAGCGTTGCCGAAATTACCGATCTGCGTTCACAGCTGCGCGCAGAAGGCGCAAGCTTCAAAGTAACAAAGAACACCTTGGCCAAACTGGCCGTTAAGGGTACAAAATTCGAAGGTATGGCTGATCTGTTCACCGGACCGACAGGTGTTGCATCCTCACAAGACCCTGTCATTGCGGCAAAGATTGCGCATAAATTTGCCAAGACTAATAAAAACTTCATCATCATGGGCGGTGCCCTTGGCGAGAAGATTTTGAGTGTGGAAGAAGTTGAGACATTGGCGAAGCTGCCATCTCTGGACGAAATCCGCTCTATGCTGGCTGGCCTTGTTGTATCTGCGCCAACCAAACTTGCCGGTATCTTGCAGGCTCCGGCCCGCGATATGGTTGGTGTTACCAAGGCTTACGGCGAAAAGGTCTAATAGTCTTACTACAGTTTTCGGGTTTTGAGCCTCGTGAATGCGCGAAAAACCCGGTTAAAAAAATGAAGCATTCACAAGGCAGAAGTAAATTTAAATTTTAAACTAAGGAGTGAAAAAAATGGCTGCTGATCTAGGTAAAATTGTTGATCAACTATCTGAACTAACTGTAATGGAAGCCGCTGAGCTTTCAAAACTTCTCGAAGAGAAGTGGGGCGTAACTGCCGCTGCGGCTGCTGCACCTGTTGCTGCTGCTGCTGGTGGTGGCGAAGCTGCTGCTGAAGAGAAGACAGACTTTGACGTAGTTCTTGAAGCCGCTGGCGGTAACAAGATCGCTGTGATCAAAGAAGTTCGCGCAATCACAGGTCTTGGCCTGAAAGAAGCGAAAGACTTGGTTGAGGCCGGTGGTAAGACACTGAAAGAAGGCGTCAAGAAAGACGAAGCCGAAGAAATCAAGAAGAAATTGGAAGAAGCCGGCGCAACTGTTAAGCTTGCTTAATTTCTGACTTAATATATACGAAAGCATTTCCCGCTCGAAACTATGCGGGGAATGCTTTTTTTTGCTGGATGCCGAATAAATTGTTGACATGACAATTGATGTAGGCCATATAGCTAACAAACTTTTCTGAATAGAAAAACGTGATTGGCCAAGATATACGATCATATACGGCAATAGCCGACTAGGAATTAAACAACCGCTTCATCCCCTTACCGAAAAAGGGCGGAAGGAGCGGGTTTTGGTTTTTTTACTCTATTCCATGAGGATATAGAGATACTTTATAAGGACGAAGGATACAAAAATGAGTGCATCAGCCGCAAACCAAGCAACAATCATCCCTCCAGCCAACAGTGTAGAAAGTTATACAGGTCGCAAGCGTATTCGCCGCAATTTCGGTAAAATCGAAGAAATTGCCCGCATGCCGAACCTGATCGAAGTGCAAAAGCGCTCTTACGAACTGTTCCTTCAGGCTGTGACAAAGGCAGATGATCGCCTTCAGCAAGGTCTTGAAGAAGTTTTCTCTTCTGTCTTCCCGATCAAGGATTTCTCCGACAAGGCCGAAATCGACTATGTGAAGTATGAGCTGGAAGAGCCGAAATATGATGTTGAAGAATGTCAGCAACGCGGCATGACGTTTGCGGCGCCGTTGCGCGTTACATTGCGTTTGTCCGTTTTCGATGTTGATGAAGACACTGGCCTTCGTTCTATCCGTGATATTAAAGAACAAGATGTCTATATGGTGGATATGCCGCTGATGACCGAAAACGGCACGTTCGTCGTGAACGGTACAGAGCGCGTAATCGTATCCCAAATGCACCGCTCTCCCGGTGTGTTCTTCGATCATGACGGCGGAAAAACACACACATCCGGTAAATATTTGTTTGCTGCGCGCGTTATTCCTTACCGCGGTTCATGGCTTGATTTTGAATTTGATGCCAAAGACCAGATGCATGTTCGTATCGACCGTCGCCGCAAATTGCCTGTGACAACCTTCCTGCGCGCTCTGGACTCTGCAGAGACACAAGAGTACCGCAAAGAATGCGAAGAGCAGGATGAGGCTGTTGATCCATTGTTGGTTCAAGGTATGTCCAATGAAGAAATTCTGGGCACGTTCTATGATGTCGTGACTTACAAAAAAGACAAAAAAGGCTGGAAAACGCCTTTTAACGGCATGCAGATGCGCGGCGTGAAACTGATTTACGATCTGATTGATGCCAAAACAGGCAAGCCTGCGGCAGAAGCTGGCGAAAAATTGACGGCCCGCAAAATCAAGAAATTGGAAGAAAGCGGCCTGACACAAATTTTGGTTCAGGACGAGCAGTTGATTACACAATATCTTGGCGCCGATATCTTTGATCCTGCTACCGGCCAGATTTTGCTCGAAGCCGGTCATGAAATCACCGAAGAAGACCTTGCGATTTTGGCCGAACAAAAGGTTGAGGATCTCCCGATTTTGGCGATTGACCACCTGAATGTTGGCCCCTATGTCCGCAATACAATGATGATTGATAAATGTGATACGCGCGAAGAGGCGTTGATCGACATTTACCGCGTTATGCGCCCGGGTGAGCCGCCGACAGTGGACTCTGCCGATGCGCTCTTTAATTCTCTGTTCTTTGATCCAGAGCGTTATGACCTTTCACCGGTTGGTCGTGTGAAAATGAATGCCCGCCTTGATCTGGATGCTGAAGACCAATTCCGCGTTCTTTGTAAGGCCGATATTCTTGCGATCTTGAAATACCTTCATGGTTTGAAAGATGGTAAAGGCGAGATTGACGACATTGATAATCTTGGTAATCGCCGCGTTCGCTCTGTGGGCGAGCTCATGGAAAACCAGGTGCGTATCGGTTTGCTTCGCATGGAGCGCGCCATTCGCGAGCGCATGAGCTCTGTCGAAATCGACACATATATGCCGCACGATCTGATCAATTCCAAACCGGCGCAGGCCGCTGTGCGTGAATTCTTCGGCTCATCCCAGCTGTCCCAGTTCATGGACCAGACAAACCCGCTGTCCGAGATTACACATAAACGTCGTCTCTCGGCGCTTGGACCGGGTGGTTTGACCCGTGAGCGTGCCGGCTTCGAAGTGCGCGACGTGCACCCGACCCATTATGGCCGTATCTGCCCGATTGAAACACCTGAGGGTCCGAATATCGGTTTGATCAACTCTCTGGCGACTTTTGCCCGTGTAAACCAGTATGGTTTCATTGAAAGCCCGTACCGTAAAATAGAAAACGGTCAGGTCACCGACGAAGTTGTCTATATGTCTGCAATGGAAGAAGCCAAATACACTGTGGCGCAGGCCAACTCCGAGCTGGATAAAGCCGGTAAATTTGTGAACGAGCTCGTGTCTTGTCGTCAGGCCGGTGAAAACTTGATGTCACCGCCAGACCAGATTGATTACATTGACGTTTCGCCGAAACAGATCGTGTCCGTCGCGGCCTCGCTGATCCCGTTCCTTGAGAACGATGATGCGAACCGCGCCTTGATGGGCTCGAACATGATGCGTCAGGCTGTGCCGTTGCTCAAAGCTTCGGCTCCGCTTGTGGGTACAGGTATGGAAGCCACAGTGGCGCGCGATTCCGGTGCTGCGATCTCTGCCCGCCGCGGCGGTGTGGTGACCAAAGTTGATGCCACACGTATCGTTGTGCAGGCAACCGAGCGCAAGAGCGCGGACGAGCCTGTTATTGATATCTATAAACTCTCCAAATTCCAGCGTTCGAACCAGAACACCTGCATTAACCAGCGCCCGTTGGTAAAAGTTGGTGAAACGGTACGCGGCGGCGATATTATTGCCGATGGCCCATCCACTCAGTTGGGTGAGCTTGCGCTAGGTAAGAACATTCTCGTGGCCTTCATGCCATGGAATGGTTACAACTTCGAGGACTCCATCCTGATCTCCGAAAAGATTGTGTCTGATGATGTCTTTACCTCTATCCACTTGGAAGAGTTCGAGGTTATGGCGCGTGATACCAAGCTTGGTACCGAAGAAATTACCCGCGATATCCCCAAT
>CAXBAL010000131.1:0-6464 GCA_963973475.1 uncultured Micavibrio sp. | reverse complement strand
TGGGCATCCCATTCTTCGCTATCCATGTCGATGCTCTCTGTCTGGATGGTAACATCAATGCTGGAATTTTCAGGATTTGCCTCATCAAAAACAAAGCCGCCGTCAAATTCCAGAAACTCCCCTTGCGAGAAGGAATAGCCCAAGTGATTCACAAAGAACAAAATCTGCGTGTGCTCTTTGTCGAATTCGTATTTGTCCGCCGCAAGGGCTTGCACCGGAAAGGATAGCACTGCCGCCATGGCCGCGCCCAAAAGTAGTTTTTTCATAGCTGGTTTCCCCGTATGGTTTGAGTTTAAAAACCTGATTAAGAATAGTGCAACGCAGAAAAGCTTCAAGCGCAAGATTAGAAAATAGGTAAATAAATCAACATCTTTAGGATAGCGCGAGATACTGATAATAGAGCTGAACCGCCCCGTATGAGCCAAGCAGAGCCACAAGCCAGTTCAACCCGCCATATTTCCATTTCAAATAAGGATCGCTCAAAAGCTCCTCTTTCGTTTTATGGCGGAGCATAAAATATAAAAGCATCTGCCCCGCAAAAAATCCGGCGATAAATCCGGCTATACCAATTCCATAGACCATGCATTTATTTTGCTCTAAACTGCGTAAAAATCAAGGACGGAAAATCCCTTTATGGCATTACTACCCATCTTCATTCTAGCCCTCGTTCAAGGCATCACAGAATTTTTGCCGATCAGCTCCAGCGGGCATTTGATATTGGTGCATGCGGCCTTCGGCGGTAATGCTACGCCGGGCAGCGTATGGCAAGACCATATGCTTCTGGATATTGCCGTTCATATCGGCACCCTGTTCAGCGTCATTCTTTACTTCCGCAATGACATTTACAAAATGTGCGCGGGCGTAAAGGATATCGCCAGAAAAGACGTACACGCAGAAGGTAGCCGCCTTATTTTCAATCTGCTGGTCGGCTCTATACCTGTAATGATCGCAGGCTACGGCCTACATCTCTGGCAACCTGAATGGCTTTTGCAAGTCGAGATTGTCGCATGGACCACAATTATTTTCGGTATATTACTATGGTTTGCTGACCGTACGCCCGAATGCACACGTACAGTAAACGATATGGGCTTAAAACACGCGCTGATTATCGGCACAACGCAGGCTTTCGCGCTCGTACCGGGCACCAGCCGTTCCGGTATTACCATGACGAGCGCACGCTTTTTAGGCTATAGCCGCGCCGAATCAGCACATTTCTCGCTTCTTCTGGCCATTGTCGCCATAAGCGGCGCTGGCGCTCTCAGCGTCAGTGAATTGATCCAAACAGGCAATATGGAGATTGGCTTCGATTTTTTATTGGCGGTGGTGTTGTCGTTCATCACTGGCCTTGGTGCCATTATCCTTATGATGAAATGGCTTGAACGCGCAACGTTTATGCCTTTCGTTATATACCGTCTTATTATGGGTGTGGTGTTGCTCGGCTTGATCTATGGTGGCGTAATTAGCTCTTAATTTTTCCGTACGTACACAACGCACGTATCGCCGTATGTCTTTTCGGTGATTATTTCAAATGCAGGCGGAATATTGATGCTCCAGCCCTTCTCGGCTTCCAAAACCCCTATCGCATCATCCGCCAGCCAATCGCCATCCAACAAGCCCTGCAAGCTCGGCGTGATTAAATCCATCCTATAAGGCGGATCACAAAAAAACAAATCACATGCACGTACACCTGTGCTGCGGGGACGCAATTTGGTGGCATCACTCAAGATAAAATCGGTCTTTTCATCGGTGCCCAGATCATGCGCATTCTGCCGCGCCAAATTCAAAGACTCCTTGGCTTTATCAATAAACAAACAATGCTCGGCTCCGCGAGATAACGCCTCCAGCCCCAGCGCCCCCGTGCCACAATATAAATCCATTACGTACGCACCCTCGATGTCGGCACGAGAAATCAGCGCATTAAAGATACTGCCGCGCACTTTGTCGGAAGTCGGGCGAATATCGCGCCCTTTGGGCACATCCAAACGGCGCCCGCCATATTTACCGGAAATAATCCTCATCTCTGGCGAGGCTTTGTTTTCGCGCCGCGCGCGCCATAGCCGGAATTAGGTTTTGGCGGCCTTGTCCCACCGGATTTTTCGCCGCTTTGCGCATCGCCGCTCTTTTTAGATTTTTCGCCGAAAAAGCCTTTGATCTGCTCTTTCATCACTTTATTGCTGACTTCCTCAACGCTCTCGGTATTCAGCGCGCCAAGCTGGAACGGCCCATAAGAAACACGTATCAAACGGTTCACGCGCAGCCCCAGCGCCTCCATCACCTTACGGATCTCACGATTCTTGCCCTCTGTCAGGGTAATATTAAGCCAGGTATTGGTGCCCGTCTTTTCCTGCGCGCTCTCGTCAATCTCGGCCTCGATAGATTTATACTGCACGCCCTCTACGGTAATACCGTTTTTCAGATCGGCCAGCCGCCTTGCCTCGACATGACCATGTACGCGTACGCGGTATTTGCGCCGCCATCCTGTAGTAGGCAGCTCCAAATAGCGCGATAATTCGCCATCATTGGTGAGCAGCAACAGCCCTTCCGTATTCAAATCCAGTCGCCCGACACTGACCACGCGCGGTAAAGCTTGCGGCAAGTGATCAAAAATTGTCGAGCGTCCCTGTTCATCGTTATGAGACGTCACCAGCCCCACCGGCTTGTGATAAATAAACAAACGCGTTGGCTCTTTGGCTTTAAGCGGCTTGCCATCTACAACCACCGCATCGTTGTCTGTAACAACGCAAGCGGCGCTTTGCAGCACCTTACCGTTCACGCTCACGCGTCCCTGCTCGATCCAGCGCTCCGCATCCCTGCGCGAACAAAGTCCCGCCCGTGCAATTTTCTTTGCGATTCGCTCGCCCTTATGGTCTTCTGTGCTCATGGACAAAGACATAGCATATATGCGCCTTGCTCTGGAAGAGGCAAATGCGGCGCGCGCTCGTGATGAAGTGCCGATCGGCGCCGTTCTGATCGAAACCGCCAGCGGCGAAGTGATCGCCCGCGCCGGAAACCGCACGCGCGAGCTGAATGACCCCAGCGCCCACGCCGAAATGCTCGTCATCCGCGAAGCCTGCGAAAAGGCAGGAGCGCAGCGCATCCCCGGCCATAGCTTGTATGTAACATTAGAGCCCTGCGCAATGTGCGCCGCCGCCATATCCTTCGCCCGCATAGAGCGTGTCATTATCGGCGCCCTAGACCCCAAAGGCGGAGGGGTTTTGCACGGCGGAAAGTTTTACGAACAGCCCACCTGTCATTGGAGGCCAGAGGTGTCCTCAGGCTTGCTAGAAGATGAGTGCGGCGATATCCTGCGCGACTTTTTTAGATCAAAGCGTTAAAACCGCTTGGCTTACATCGAGCGTACTTTTTGCAGGAATTCATTCACGCGCCCTTGCAATTCACCGGACGTATCCGACAGCTTGGTGGAGGCCTGCAGGATTTCCGCGGCCGATTGGCCTGTACTATTGGCCGCGCTTTGCACCTCGCTGATATTTTGCGAAACCTCGCGCGTCGCGGCGGTTTGCTCTTCAATCGCGCCTGAAATAGACGTGCTGATCTCGCTGACATTCGAGATCACCTTGGTGATTTGCTCAATCGCATTGGCCGTGGCGTTCGTGACATCTTGAATGCCGCTGATCTGGCTGTTGATTTCCTCGGTCGCCTTGGCGGTTTCGGCGGCCAGTGATTTGACCTCGGAGGCCACAACGGCAAAGCCTTTGCCCGCCTCGCCAGCGCGCGCCGCCTCAATCGTCGCATTCAGCGCCAATAAGTTGGTCTGGTCTGCTATATCGGAAATTAAAGAGGTCACTTCACCGATTTTCTCGGCGGCATCAACCAATGTCGCCACGAGTTTTTCAGTCTTGTGTGCCTCATCAACCGCTTCGCTGATAATCTTGGTTGAACGCATGACCTGTGATGATATCTCGTTTACAGACGCGCTGAGCTCTTCCGTAGCGGCGGCAACAGCAGAGGACAAATTATTTGTTTGATCGGCCGACGAGGAAACGATCTGCGCCGTGCCTTGCATTTGTTGGGACGAACTCCCGACAAGCTGCACCATGGAATTCACATTTTGCTCGAAATCATCGGCCAGTTGTTGATTTTCGGCCTTGCGTGCTGTCAAATCCGTGGCGAATTTCACCACTTTAAACGGGACGCCATTCATATCCATGATCGGGTTATACGAAGCTTCAATCCAGATTTCCTTACCGCCCTTGCCTATACGTTTATACTGCGCGGCCTGATATTCCCCCCGGCGCAACTTTTCCCAAAACTCTTTATATTCGGCGCTGGCCGCGAAAGCGGGCTCGGCGAACATGGAATGATGCTTGCCTTTAATTTCTTGCAAGCTATAGCCCATTGTTTTGAGAAAATTTTCATTAGCATGAATAATCGTGCCGTCCATATTGAATTCAATCACGGCCTGCGAGATACCAATTGCATCCACTTGCCCTTTTAAATTGGCGTATTCCAAATTTTTATCGCTGATATCTGTGGCGAATTTTATCACTTTGTAAGGCTCGCCGCGTTTATCCAGTAAAGGATTATAAGAAGCCTCAATCCAGATTTCCCGACCCCCTTTGCCAAGGCGCTTGTATTGCGAGGCCTGAAATTCACCGCGGCGCAACTTATCCCAAAACTCTTTATATTCATCGCTAGAAGCATAGCGCGCTTCGGCAAACATGGAATGATGTTGCCCCAGTATTTCTTCCAGACGATATCCCATCGTGCTGAGAAAATTACCATTGGCAGAAAGGATTTTGCCATCCATATCAAATTCGATAACTGCCTGCGATCGCCCGAGCGCATGCCAGATCGCATTAGCCTCTGTCTTACTTTTTTCAGTGTCAATCGCGGTGATATTGGAAATTTTTTTCTTCAGCATAGTTGCATATCCTTTTCGCGCCCAAGGTAACAACCTTGGGGTGATTTAAAATGTATCAGGATTACAAATATACACTGAATAGCGCACTCTAGCGCGCTAAAACTCGCAAACACGTACAGGTGTATGTAAGATAAATAATGTTGCGCTTTTAAAGGGCGCGCCAGCCAATATCATGGCGGCAGAACCCTTCGGGCCAGTCGACACGCTCAACGGCCTCATAGGCCAAACGGCGAGCATGGCCTATATTATCGCCCGTTGCGGTAATACCCAAAACGCGGCCACCAACGCTTACCAATTCGCCTTTATCATTTTTGGCCGTACCGGCATGAAAAACCATCGTGTTCTCGACTTGCGCGGCTTCACTCAAACCCTTAATAGGTGTGTTTTTTTCGTAAGAGCCTGGATACCCCTTGGCCGCCATAACCACACACATTGCCACATCTTCTGACCAGCTAACCTGCCCCTTGATGTCACCAAGGCGCCCTTGCGCACCGGCCAGTAAGATCTCCAGCAAATCACCCTGCAAGCGCATAATCAAAGTCTGACATTCCGGGTCGCCGAAGCGGGCATTATATTCAATTAATTTCGGCTCGCCATCCACCACCATCAAGCCTGCAAACAACACACCTGTAAAAGGCGCCCCTTCATCGGCCATAGCCTTTACGGTTGGCTCGATGATAGTATGAATAATTTTCTCCTCCAACTCCGCGCTCATCATATGAGCCGGGGAATAGGCGCCCATGCCGCCTGTGTTGGGGCCTTGGTCGCCATCAAAGGCGCGCTTGTGGTCTTGCGCAGAAGTCAGCGGCAAGATCGTTTTCCCATCAGAAAGCGCGAAATAAGACAGTTCTTCCCCGTCCATAAATTCCTCGATTACAACAGAATGCCCAGCATCACCAAAAGATTCTCCGGACAACATCTCTTCCACGGCCAAATAAGCCTGCTCTTTGGTTTCGCAAATAATAACACCCTTGCCCGCGGCCAGACCGTCGGCCTTCACCACGATTGGAATAGCGTTCTCGTCAATAAACGCTTTGGCTTTCTCGACGTCGGTAAAGCGCGCATAGGCCGCAGTGGGTATGCCGTATTTCTTACAAATATCTTTCATAAAGCCCTTGGAGCCCTCCAGCTTCGCGGCTTTTGCCGAAGGACCAAACACATCTATCCCTGCGGCCAAGAGCTTATCCGCTAGCCCCATAACAAGTGGCGCTTCCGGACCGACAATCACCAAATCAATACTGTTTTCCTTGGCAAATTTGGTCAAACCGTCCACGTCCTCGGCTTTAATATCGACCAGCTCCGCGCAGCCCTCAATGCCTGCATTACCGGGCGCGCAATATAGCGCGCTGCAATTCTGGCTCTGCGCCAAAGCCCATGCCAGTGCGTGCTCACGTCCGCCAGAACCAACCAATAAAACCTTCATATCAATCCTCTTTAATATTTTATCTGCGCCAAAAGACCGCGCCCATCATTATACTATTCACTCAAAGATACAAGACTCGCATTGCCGCCTGCCGCGGTCGTATCAATACTGATCGCCTTTTCGGTCGAAAACGCGTACAGGTACTGAGGCCCGCCCGCC
>CAXBAL010000130.1:0-6549 GCA_963973475.1 uncultured Micavibrio sp. | reverse complement strand
CACTTTGTTGTCTTGCTTGCCTTGAGTACAGGCGCGCGGCGCAATGAAATTTTGACATTGAAATGGGACAATATTGATTTCAAGCGACAGGTTATAACATTTGAGGAGGCCAAGAACGGCTAGCGCCGCCTATTACTCCCGTTGGCGTTTTGAAGAGCGCGTTCCCAGCTTATGGTGATATCAACATGCTTGGATACGCTGTCGCCCATGAAGAGGTAATCGCTCAAGACATTGCGAGCGCAACGAAAACTTTTAAGTTGCCCCTTTATTTAATACAAACCAAACCTTCAAAACAAAGGTTACGATAAATCGGCATAATATCTTTGAACCCTGCACGCTCCAGAAGACCGCGATTACCTTCGCTCGAAAACGGTTCCATCGCACCTTTCAAGCTATTTGACTTGTTCATAATTTCTTCCGCGCTAAAGCCATTTTCCAGCTTAAAATTATGATACATATTGGTCATGATATCCTGAAAACGGGCATCGGGGCCGCGCACTTTTTCAAACCATACAAAGGCTCCGCCCCAATTTAATGTTTCATAAATTTTATCAATCAATTCCTGACGATTGCGCGGTGGTACAAACTGGATAACGTAATAGCTAACGATAAAATCTGATTTTTCGTAGGGAAACAGACGCACATCATCGTGATATAGCTCGATATTCTTGACGTCTTTGCAATGATCTTTCGCTTTATTGATCATTGGCTCTTCGCTATCAATACCAACCCATTTCATCTCGGGCTTGTGCTCGTTATAAACGGCCAGTTTCTTTAACAGCTCACCTGTTGAAGTACCGATTTCATAAGCGACACTGTTTTTCAGACAGAAAAAATCACTCAAACCACAGACAATCTGGTGCCCCTCTTCATAACCGGGTACAGACTTTCTGACGTGACTAACAAATGTATCGGCAACCTTGCCGCCAAAGTTCCAGTCCGCGCGCTTTACTTCAATCTGATTATCAACTTTCATATTTTCTTCCTTTAAAAAAACTGTATATAAACAGCTAAACTCATAGTAAACAAAATTTCATTGCTTTTCTTGCAATTGCTTTTGTAATAACCATTCGGTTAGTTCCCAGTCGAAATGACAATCGATATCGAAAGATCGTCTTTTGGGAACAATATATGCGCTCACTTTAGAGCCATACAACACGTGCTCCGAAAGCACGTAATCTGGCTTTAGCACATAAACCAAGCCGCATCTGCGGTATATAGCATTATAATCCTGTCGTAAAGTGCCTTCTTTCGAGGCCGGAAACATCAGCGTAGCCTCGTTATTGCGGTCAAGATCGTAAAATGTAGAGAGCATAACCCCCTCTTCTTCTGTCACGCTAATAACCGTATCAGAATTTGTTTCATTCAGTAATCTAAGCGCGCCGGTAATATCCTCCGGCAAGCGCAGCGGGCAAGTAGGCTGTAGCAACACAACAGCGCTGTAGTGATGCCCCTGATCCTTCAAAAATGAGAGCGCATGCGCAATAGCGTCTATTTGCTTTGTATCATCGCGCGCAAGCTCCGGCGGGCGTATGAAAGGAACGTCCGCGCCATACGCTTTCGCGACTTTGGCGATTTCTTCATCATCAGTGGAAACAACAACATCAGTAATTTCCGCGCAGGCCTTGGCGCATTCAATCGCCCAAGCAATGAGAGGCTTTCCGCAAAATTCTTTTATGTTCTTTCCGGGTACACCTTTTGATCCGCCGCGTGCGCATATTAAACCCAAAACAGGATGATTGCCGTTATTGTCCACTTTTTTCATTCCCTATGAAACAAAATCGTCGTCGCGCAGCAAACGGTCATGCGTAACATCATTGGATAGAGTTTTACCCACGACATCGGCCATACGATCCGCAGGAAGGCCATGCCCCGGCTTTTTAAGCGTTACCATATCGGCGCTTAGAATTGTTCCGGCTGACTGGTCGTCTTTCAGCGCCAGAGAGCGTTGGAACAAGCCGCGTACTGCGCTCAAATCATTGCTCATAGCATCTTTTTCAACACGGGAATTCAAAACGGTATGTGCAACATCACGTGCCTCGCTCATTATCTTAAACCCCTCGGGCGTCAACGAAGAGGAGGTATCGGGGCCGAATTGGCGCGGGTGTAAACATAAATGCGTCTCGATCATATGCGCTCCGCTAGACATCGCCACAATCGGAACATAAGGATTTGCGCTGTGGTCGGATAATCCGACCGGAATATCATAACGCGCGGCAAAATCCTGCATAACGTTTAAACCAGTCTCTTCCAGCGGGGTCGGATATTTGGTTGTGCATTGGAAAAGCCCAAGCGTATTCCCCTGCTTCTTGACGAAATCAACGGCCTTGTCGGTCTCAGCCAGCGCACTCATGCCGGAGCTTAGTAAGATAGGTTTGCCGGTTTTGCACATCGCCTCAAGAAGCGGGAAATTCAGCACCTCACCAGAGGCCACCTTCCATGCGGGCATGCCAAGGCGTTCCAGCAGTTCGATAGCCTTATATGAAAAGGCTGACGATAAAAACGTAATACCGACCTCCTTTGCATGATTGACCAGCCCTTCCCAATGTTCGGGCTCGAATTCCATACGCTGCCAGTATTCATAGCGCGTTTTGTCCTGCGGGAATATGCGCACGCGGAAATCTTCCTCGCGGGTTGTTTCCTCTCGCGCGATATGGGTCTGGAATTTCACCGCATCGGCGCCGCATTCCTTTGCCAGATCAATAAAAGAATGCGCATAACCCAGCGAGCCATCATGCGCCTGCGCCACCTCGGCAATCAGATAGGATTTCTCGCCCGGCCCGATTTTACGGCCATCTATTTCGATTAGTTTTGTCATTTATGAAGCACCCCTTCGATACGGTTAATCATGTAACGACACAGCTTATTCAAATCCTCATCCTCGCTTACCATCCCGTCCTGAAACGAATGACGCCCAGGCTTTTTCAATAGATTGGAGTATAAATCAATGTCCACCGAGCCTTCGATGAGCGCTGATATAAACGTCACAATATTAGCTCTACTATATTCATACTCATCAAGTAATGTGCGAATGGTCTGGGGCATTTCGAAAAGGTTGAGACATTTCCTGGTCATTTTACCCGGTATGGCCTCATATTTAGGATGGCCCAATATCAAAACGGGCTTGCCCATCATGACGGCTTCAAAACCTATCGTGCCGCTGATAATACCAACAAAATTACTTGCATTAACCATCGGGATTGAGGGGGCATGAACATCTGCCAAATATATGTTCGGTATTTCGAACAACGCCTTGTAATAGTTATAAGGCCGCAAGCCCATAGAGCGCGGATGCTCCTTAACCAGCAATTTCATCCCCGCCGGAAGGCTGGCTGCTAAATTGCGCAGTAGCTCGATCTGATTTTTATGATAGGGGCGCCCGAGCACTTGCAATGAAACTTCGGGTTCACTTTGTAGCGGGAAGAAGCAAAACTCGCCTAAATCCGCTATATTTTCTGGCTTTACAACACGCTTATGCGATGACAAACGCATTTTTACCCAGTGCTCTTTCAAAGGTTGTAGCAATTTGGTGTAGACCCAGGGCACAATATAGCCTGGGTCATGGTGATCACGCCTCAAGACAGGATCGAAAAACTTCTGCGCCTCTCTAACGGCGGCAGCCGGAAAGGTTTTAGCCGCCGCGATGAAATCCAAAGGACGCCCGCTCGCAATAGATTTGTTTGCCCCTTCATAGACGAGCCCTTTTTTAGATGCTTCATCTATAATTTCATTCGCGGTGGCGAGCGTTTCAGTTCGAAAATTATGCTTTTCCATGAGATCGTAAAAGTGACGGGACGTACCCGAAACAACATCATGCAAGGCAAAATAGTTTTTGATGCGCGAGGAATGCAACTGTAATGTGGGAATACCGCGGCTAGCAGCAATTTCCAGCCCCAGCATTTCTCCAAATGTAACCGGTGTAAATCCAATAATTACATCGGGCTGGATGCGATCCAATAAGTCTTCAAACGCCTTGATAAAATGATAGGCAATCGACCAAAGCTGCTCATCGGTGAAATGAACGCGGTAATCTTGCGTATATTTGGACTTGCGCCCATAAATAAGCCTACGGTCCGCTATAATGGCGTTCCAGATGGCCGCGGGTGAAAGCTTGTTCTCTGCGATGGCCAGCTCTGCTTTATCATAAGGCTCGCTCAAGGCTTTATGAACGATCTCCCATTCTTTTATAAAGCTGACATAACCGCTATGGTCTTTGATTATTTCCGAGGACTTATAGTGCTGGGCAAAGGAGACAAGCGCTCCAACTTTACCCAAGGGGAAATCCGATCCCTTGATTTTCTTCGCAACACGCAGAAAAATATCAATGCTGGCCCCCTGCGTGAGCGCTATAATATTCACAGGTTTTATTGATGCGGTCATAGAGCTTGTACAGTGCCTAATTCTTGACTTGATAAGGGTTTTACTATATCCATGCAGCACATGAATAATAAACCTTTTTCTAACATGAATTAGACCGCTCTTGCAGAAAAAAATACTTCTTATCCCTGCCGAAATAAAATCCCGCGACCTTTATGGGCGCCTTTATCTTGCCCAAAAAGCGGCGCAAAGGGGGTATCGCGTTTTAATCGGCCATAGTAAAGAGCTTCATAAAAAGCTTCCTCAATTTCCACGCGGTCTTATTTTGGAAGATGATGTGACTTTTCAATGTCGGCATTTTATAAAAGACGCTACCAAAGCAGGCTATGGCATAGTCTCGATTGACGAGGAATCAATCGCCGTTACGTCGGATCAGCGCTATGTGATGCAGCGCATACATTATCCCAATCTGGAAAAAGTCCTTCTGCACTTCACGCGTGGTGAGGGTGATAAAGAAGCGATTTTGAACAAGGCTCCTGCCAATAAAAATATCTGCCCTCTAATTCCAGCGGGAAATACCCGCATTGATTTACTCCGTGAAAAAAATATCGACTTTCACATTGCCGATGCCCCGCATCAATGGGACCCGAATGACGTGATAGTAGTCATGTCCCGCTTTTCGAGAAGCAATCCGTATAGCGTGACGCGGCAGGAAATGCGATCCAAACTACAGGCGAAATTCGATTTTACGGATGAACAATTTGCCGATTTTTGCAAATATCTGGATCATACCGATGCTCTATTTGATGCATTTGTTCCGATGGCCGAGAAAATTCCCGAGCTATTTTCTGACAAGAAAGTTGTTTTCCGCCCTCACCCATCCGAAAACTTCAAACTATGGGAAGACATCGCAGCGCGTCATGATAATGCATATTGCATTCATAGCGGAACAGCCGTGCAATGGGCGATTAATTCTGCCGCTATGGTACACACAGGCTGTACAACGGCAATCGAAAGCGCTTTGCTGGGTGCCAATGTTTTGGCGTATTGTCCTATAAGATCCAATGATTACGATGTCAAAATGGCCAATCTGGTCAGCAATGTATTTGATACCGCTGAAGAGCTCTATAAATCTCTGCACAGCGCAAAAGCCCTGACGCCGGAACAAAGACGAAGCAATGCCGCAAAAGCGCGTGCATATCTCTCACAAAATATGGCCGGATGTCTTGAAGAGGAATCTTGCGATATTATTTTGAATGCCATAGACAATCTGGATTGGAAGCCTGCCCCGTTAAATTTAAAGCGCCTGAAAAATGATGCCATCTGGACTGCTCGCTATTATAAAAACATTTTGCAATCCTTTACGAATAATAAAGGGCCGAAACGCAGTGTGAAAGCGGACTACCAAAAACAAAAATTCCCTGATACCTCCACACAAGAGGTGCAAAACGCACTAAAATCTTTCGGCGCAGGCCATCTCAAAGCAAAACCCTTTGGCCGTAATTGGTGGGAAATCAGCGTTTAGTTGTTATTAAGCGTTTATGTGTTTCAGCCAAGCCTCGGCCATTTCCCAATCATGAAGATCATCAATATTAATCCATGATCTTGGGGCGTCGACTATATATCCTTCGACATAGTCACCATAGAGCGATTTTTTGTTCAACAAAGTATCGCGGGAAATAACATACACCGCACCGGTGCGCATATAAAGCGTATCAACTTGCTGGCGGTTAAAGCCTTGGCCGCTGGCGCTGTCTTTCATAAAGAGATCCAAGCCCTTATCATTTTTACTCTTTGTCCATAGGCCGTAAGGATGGTGTTTATTTGGAGCGATAGAGATAACGCTATCGGCTTTGGTATTTATTAAGGTTTGAATACAGCCCGAGACGTCTTCCGCGTTGCGAAATGGCTGCGTCGGTTGTAATAAGGCCACGGCGTCGATTTTCCGCCCCTCCAGCTTTTCCATCTTCTCGAAATTATAGATAATAGTATCAAGCTGCACGGCGGTATCGCTAGCCAGATGATCCGGCCGCATAAACGGGATATCGGCGCCATGCTGGCGGGCAATGTCCGCGATTTCTTCGTCTTCTGTCGATACAATGCACCGGCTGATTTCAGGCACTTGCTTCGCAACTTCAATGCTCCAAGCGATTAAAGGCTTGCCGCCGAGAGGCTTGATGTTTTTTCTGGGTACGCCTTTAGAGCCACCGCGGGCATTAATCATACCTAGAA
>CAXBAL010000129.1:0-6564 GCA_963973475.1 uncultured Micavibrio sp. | reverse complement strand
GCAGGCTTCGGCATTGCCCTCACCGATGATGAGGGCGCAGGCACCGAAACGGCGAGCATGGCCATCACGGTTACACCTGTAAATGATAACTCTCCAAGCGATATTACACTCGATAACACCACAATCTCAGAAAACACGGCTATAGGGACGGCCCTTGGAACGCTGAGCGGCACCGATCCCGATACGGGCGATGTTCTGACCTATAGCCTTCCAGATGATGCAGGCGGTAAATTCCGCATTGAAGGCGATCAGGTCGTGGTCAACGGCACCCTTGATTATGAACAGGCGTCCTTGCTTTCTATCACTGTGCGGGCGACGGATTTAAACAACAATAGCTTTGACCGCACAATGGCCATTACCATCACCGATGTCTCCGAAGCCGAATTGTTCGTCAACAATACGGCGCAATCTACCAACAATAATTTAGCGGCAGGCAGAGGCGAAACAAAATTCCATACCGGCTTTTCACAAAACAGCACACGCGCCATATTCAACGTTAGTGACATTTTGAACCCGCTCGGCATCTATGCTCCGGACAGCCTGATCGCCTCCACTATCCTCAACGGACCGGGGCAGGCCAATGACCTTGCTTTCTACGGTGATGCCATACAAATTTTACGCTCGAATACCTCGACTATCATGCAAACTCTGCCAGACCTGCAAGACAGTATAGTCATTTCATTCACTGGGGATATCGGCGCCCAAGGTGATCAGCAAATCATTGCAAATAATGCACCCGAGAACCAAAATACTATAAATGGAGACCTACGGGAATTTATGGAACAACAAGACCAGTTGAAAAAAGCATTGCTGGAACTTGAAGACATGGATAGCGCGGATAGCTTTAAACCCGACACCAATATGGATATTTTCGAGATTACCTCTATTGATGATCAGTTCCGCGATGTGCTAACCTACCAGCAACAAAAACAGGCGGCCCTACGCGAAGCGCTCTTAAAATCATAAAAGGCGCAAAGCCCTGCTAGAATCATAAAAAGCTTGCGTTTTATGCTAATATAGCCCATATATCTGCCTGCATTTAAACCACGGACTTGAATCATCACAGTCGCGCCCAGTTTTAATTTATACAAAACCACTTGTATAACGAAGCCGGACAATGACAAAAGCGATGATAGAAATGATAGCAAATGACCAATATTCGTAATATCGCGATTATCGCGCACGTTGATCACGGCAAAACCACATTGATCGACAATTTGATGAAACAAAGCGGTATGTTCCGCGACAACCAGCATACGGGCGAGCGTATGATGGATTCCAACGATCTGGAAAGAGAGCGCGGCATCACCATTCTGGCCAAGCCGACCTCGATTCAGTGGAAAGATACCCGCATCAATATCATCGACACCCCCGGCCACGCCGATTTCGGCGGCGAGGTTGAGCGCGTTCTTCACATGGCGGACGGCGTTATTCTTTTGACAGATGCTGCCGAAGGCCCGATGCCACAGACCAAATTCGTTTTGGGTAAAGCCCTGAAACAAGGCCTGCGCCCGATCGTTATTATCAACAAAATTGACCGTCCTGATGGACGCCCCGAAGAAGTTGTCGACGAAGTCTTCGATTTGTTCGTCTCTCTGGATGCCAATGACGCGCAGCTCGATTTCCCGATCCTGTATGCCTCTGGCCGTGATGGCTGGTGTACCAAGGAACTGGATGACCCGCGTGAAAACCTGCACCCTTTGCTGGATTTGGTGATGGAATATGTTCCACCGCCAAATGTTATCGAAGGTAAGCCCTTCGCGATGCTGGCAACTTTGCTGGATTCCGACCCGTATCTTGGCCGCTGCCTGACTGGCCGCGTTGTTCAGGGTTCTGCCAAGGTTAATGATGTCGTTAAGGCCATTGATCTGGATGGTAATCTGGTCGAAAACGGCCGCTTGAACAAACTATTGATGTTCAATGGTACCGAGCGCGTGCCCGTGAACGAAGTCCGCGCAGGCGATATCGTTTGTATTGCCGGACTGGCCAAGGCCTCTGTGGCCGATACACTCTGCGCCCCTGCTGTGAATGAACCCATCGCCTCCACGCCGATTGATCCGCCGACTATGGCCGTGACAATCACCGTGAACGATTCCCCGTTCGCCGGACAGGAAGGCAAAAAAGTTACCTCCACCATGATCCGCCAGCGTTTGATGGATGAGGCAGAGACCAATGTCGCCATTACCTTTCAAGAAAGCGCCAATAAGGATGCGTTCGAGATCGGTGGCCGTGGTGAGCTACAACTCGGCGTTCTCATTGAGACCATGCGCCGTGAAGGCTTCGAGCTGACTGTGTCACGCCCGCGCGTTTTGATGCAGGAAGAAAACGGCCAGAAAATGGAGCCTATCGAGGAAGTCACAATCGACGTTGATGAAGAATACTCTTCCTCCGTGATCGACAAAATGAACCGCCGCAAGGCCGATATGGTTGATATGCGCTCTGCCGGTGCCGGTAAGTCCCGCATTATTTTCCACGCGCCATCACGTGGTTTGATCGGCTATCAATCACAATTCCTGACCGACACGCGCGGTACAGGGGTGATGAACCGTATCTTCCATTCCTACGCCCCGTATAAAGGCGAGATCGGCCAGCGCCGCAATGGCGCCCTGATTTCCATTGATACCGGACAGGCCGTGGCTTATGCGATTTTCAACCTGCAAGATCGCGGCGTGATGTTCGTTGAACACCAAACCCCTGTTTACGAAGGCATGATTATCGGCGAGCATAACCGCGAGAACGATCTGGAAGTCAACATCCAGAAAGGGAAGAAGCTGACCAATATGCGCGCTTCGGGTTCTGATGAAGCTGTCACCCTCGTACCGCCGCGCAGAATGTCATTGGAAGACATGATGTCTTACATCAATGATGACGAGCTGGTTGAGGTAACTCCGAAATCACTCCGTCTGCGCAAGCAATTCCTTTGCCCGCACGAGCGCAAAAAGCACAGCCGCCAAAGCGCTTCTGCCTAGGATATACGGCAGTCAAACAAACAAAAAGGGCGCTTAAACAGCGCCCTTTTTAATGTCTTTCATACCACAAAACATCGAAGAGTATTTTATGCGGGTTAGGCACGATGAGCGCAGCGTATTTTTATACGTAAGCGAAAAGTAACGCAGCCCGCGTGAAATAATCAAAGATGTTAGGCCGCTTCTTTCTCCAAGCGGCCATTCAGCAACTTCGTCAAACGCTGCCACTGCGCGCCGGAGAAAAGATGCGCGTAGATAAACGGCAACCAGCCTTCTTTGCGGAACATCAGGAATGTTTTCTCGTCCAGCTCGGCAAATTTCTTCTCGTCGATAATCATAAAGCCTGAGAAATTGATGCGCTTGTCGCCGCCCACATTGATCTGGGCTTCGCGGTCAACCAGAATTCCGGCATCGGCCAAGGCTTTGGAGAACTTAATCGTTTGCTGGGCTGCCGCGTGATAGGATTTGCAGAATTCCAGCGCGTTATTGGCCAGATCGCTCGGCTTACCTTCTTTGTCGAAGAACGATTGCGCGCCGCCTTTTTCAATGACTTTATCATTCATATCCACGCAAAGCGTCAATTGATCACCGCCCGGCATTTCAGAGAAAATGAACGGATAACGGCGGATATAGGCCGGAATATACGTATCGGCTTCCCATGCCTTATCGGCTTTCAAGAACAAATTCTCGTTATCGCGGAGACCCAAAATCGCCACCGGCGTTGCATTGCCGTCCGGTGAGAACGCAATCGGGTAGTGATGGCAAATCTGCGGCATCTCGATCAGATTTACAGGCACGGCATTAATACCGGTTGTGAAATCGAAACCGAAGTTTTTCTTCAAACCCAAATCACCATGTGCCTTCGCATCCAAGGGTGTTGGTTTCGTGTAGAAAAGGGGCATATTTGCCGGAGCTTGCGCTGCCTTGCCGTTTGCTTTGTCGTCTGCTTTCGCCATAATAAATTCCTTACTTAATATGTACCGATTTGAAAATTCGCTATAAGTGAAGCAAATTTGAAGCCGCAAGGCAAATCTTTTCCTCTGCGCATCCCATATAATGCTTTAAAACATGCAAATACCCGTACTCTTTTCAAAATCACGGCTTTTTGGGTTTTCCGCTCCTCATAAATCATTTAATCTGCCTTTCAATGGATTAATCTTTAAGAAAGGCATTTAAATATGCGTATTGGCGTTGTTGGCACAGGATATGTCGGGCTTGTATCGGGCACATGCTTTGCCGAATTCGGTGTGGATGTGGTTTGTGTTGACGTGGATGCAAAAAAGATCGACAGCCTGAAAAACGGCAAAATTCCTATCTACGAGCCGGGACTGGAAGATCTTGTTGAAAAGCAAGTCAAAGCCGGACGCCTCTCCTTCACCACCAATCTGGCCGAGGCCACAAAAGACGCCGATGCAATTTTCATAGCCGTCGGAACACCGCCAAAAGTCGATGACGGGCAGGCTGATATGACCTATGTCCACGCCGCCGCCAAGGAAATTGCAAAGAATCTGGATGGCTATACCGTGGTGGTCACCAAATCCACCGTTCCTGTCGGCACCGCGCGCGAAATTGAAAAAATTATCCGTGCCGAGAACCCGTCCGCCGATTTCGATGTCTGCTCGAACCCAGAATTCTTACGTGAAGGTGCCGCGATTAACGATTTCATGCGCCCCGACCGTGTGGTTATCGGCACCGATAGCAAACGCGCAGCCGATGTTATGCGCCAGCTCTACCGCCCGCTTTACATCAACGAAACCCCGATGGTCGTCACCACGCCGGAAACATCCGAGATTATCAAATATGCCGGCAATGCCTTTCTGGCGATGAAAATAACTTTCATCAACGAGATCGCAAATCTGTGCGAGCAAACCGGCGCCAATGTTCAGGAAGTTGCCAAGGGCATTGGCCTTGATGGGCGCATCGGATCGAAGTTTCTGCATGCAGGACCGGGCTATGGCGGCTCGTGCTTTCCCAAAGACACGCTCGCCCTCACCCAAATCGGACAAAAATACCGCGCGCCGCAAAACATTATCGAGACTGTTGTCTGGGTGAATGCAGAACGCCAGCGCTCTATGGCCGAGCGCGTCATCACGGCCTGCGGCGGCGACCTGAAGGGCAAAAAGATTGCCGTCCTCGGTGTATCTTTCAAACCCAACACCGATGACGTGCGCGAATCTCCCGCGCTGGTGATCATACCCTTGCTGCAAGAGGCTGGCGCGGATGTCCATGCCTATGACCCCATCGCGATGGAAGAGGCTGCCAAAGAGCTGGACAACGTAAACTGGGCCAAAGACGCCTACGAAGCTGCAACGGATGCCGATGCGCTCGTCATTGTCACCGAATGGAATGAATTCCGCGGCCTGCACATTGGCCGCCTTGGCGAGATCATGAAAGAAAAATGCATGATTGATATGCGCAATATCTACAAACCCGACCAAATGGTCGAGGCCGGATTCCATTATATCTCCATCGGGCGCCCCGCCGTCAGCCCGCAAAAAAGCACCGCACTCAAACAGGCCGGATAAGGAAATTTATGTCCCAGAAATTGCTCACCAACCGCAAGGCGCTCATGAACATGGTGCGTCGCATCGCGATCGAGGCCGGAAACATAACCCTCAAACATTTTGATGATGCAGGGTACCAAGGCGCAGATGCAAAAGCGGACGGCTCACCTGTTACCTTGGCCGATCAGGAAGCCGAAGCCTATATCGAACCGCAGCTGAAAAAAATCTTCCCCGACATCATTATGGTGGGCGAAGAGACAGCCAATGAGCGCGCGCGCCCCGATCTTTCGCAACATGAATATTTCTGGTTAGTCGATCCGCTGGACGGCACCAAGGAATTTATCTCGGGCAGCGGCGAATACACCGTCAATATCGCCCTGATCCATAATCGCCAGCCCGTTATGGGCGTCATATATGCCCCTGTCCCCGGTGAGCTTTACGCGGGTTATACCGACCCCGATGGCACAGGCGGCGCCATTTTGTGGAAAGAGGACAGCAATATCGAGAAAGAAATCCATGTGCGCACGCCCCCCGCCAAAGGCCTACGCGTCGTGGCCAGCAAAAGTTACGGCAGCGGCACCAAACTGGACTCATTTCTAAGCGAATTTAAAATCGAGAAGCTGATCAAAAAGGGCAGCTCGCTAAAAATTTGTGCTATAGCAGCTGGCAAAGCCGATCTCTACCCTCGCTTTGGCCTCACCTGTGAATGGGACACGGCCGCAGGGCACGCTATTTTAAAAGCAGCGGGCGGCAATATTACAAAGACAGATGGCGGCGAGCTATTATATGGCGGGGATGATCCCAAATTTCTGAATCCCGAATTTATCGCTGCGGGTTTCGACTGGTCGGCTGCGCTAGATTAAGGCGTGCCCTGTTAAATCCATTGCATCTTTGCGATGACGCGCCCCAATATGGTTATCTCTTCGCGGGCCAAAGTCTGGGGCTCGAAATTTTTCTGCATGGCCGATATTTTAACCTCGGGCGGCGATGACCCCGGCTTAAATCCGCAATGGCGCGCCATAAATCCGAACCCATCGGAAATTACAAATATACCGGGCGGGCTGGGTTTGATGTCGGATAGATCAACAATAACA
>CAXBAL010000128.1:0-6568 GCA_963973475.1 uncultured Micavibrio sp. | reverse complement strand
GA
This sequence comes from uncultured Micavibrio sp., assembly GCA_963973475.1. GTDB lineage: Bacteria > Pseudomonadota > Alphaproteobacteria > Micavibrionales > Micavibrionaceae > UBA2638. The sequence goes on along the minus strand of CAXBAL010000128.1, from coordinate 6,566 downwards.
CCATGCGGCCAAAACGACCGGAATTTGGTGGGACGTCCCAAGAGCTTGCAAAAAGCTGGACATAAAAAACACCATAAAGCCGATAAAAACACCCAGTACGATCAGTATAAATGCACCGCGCTGGCGAGGCGGGCGCATGGAAACGCAGGCAGCGAGCAATACCATTGCTGCAAAGAATAACGGCTGCGCCCATAAATTCTGATAATGAACACGCAGGCGCGTTGCATCAAACCCCGTGGCCTCCAAGGTCCGTATATAATCCGGCAAATTCCAGAAAGACATGGTATCGGGCGATGCAAAACTGTCCTCGATCTCGGCAATGGTCAAGGCTGTGGGTAGTTCGTATTCCTCGACTTCTTGCGCCGCTGTCACACCTTGACGGTGCATTTTCACACCATGAAATTCCCAATACCCCTCTTTTAACACGGCGCGATGGGCATCGACCCTCAGCAAAAAGTTATTGGAGGGATCAAATTGCAGCATCGTCACATCGCGCAAATTCCAGGTGGTATTCTCGATACGCGGCGCATGCAATATCGCGTAATGGCCTGGTGTATCCAGATCCTGACGCAGCCATAACCCTTCCTCGAAAAAGGCAATTTGTGATGAATTACGACTAAGATGTTCTCGCTCCAGCTCGGTATATTTCCCGACCAGAACAGCGCTCAGCGGATTAATAATCATCATCTGCATAATGCCGATAAACACGGCCACCCCGATTACAGGCGCAAGGAACTGCCAGACAGAAAACCCGGCCGAGCGCAGAACAATCAGCTCATAACGCCGCGTCAATTGCCAAAATGTGAACATTGCGCTGAACAAAATGGCAAAGGGAAACAAAAGCTGCCCGACTTCCGGTAATTTTAGCAAGCCCAATTGCAAGATCAATACCAACGGCACATCCTCGCGCTTGCTGGCGCGGCGGATCAGCTCGACCGTGTCGAACAGGTAAATAATCCCGAGCAATATCAACAGCAAAAACAACATATTGATGAAATACGTACGGGCAATATAACGGCTCAGCGTTGCAGGGATACGAATAAAATTGCTCATCGCATGGCCTCCGTATCGGTATCATACAAGACTTTGCGGCGTATTTTTTCGCTGGCACCGCTAATCGCAAATCCGGCAATCAGACTCGGCAGAATAATCAGGACGTACATCAAAACAAAACCGAGATCGGTATTGCGTGCAATATTAATCGAGGTCAGATACAGCCCTTGAATACACATAACAATAAGTATCACCAGCATAATACGCCGCCCTTGCCCGCGCCTGTCAATCGGCCCGATCAGCAGAACCGCAATGGCAATCAGCGTGTATACTATGGTTAGAAGCGGTCCTGTCAGGCGCTTATTGATCTCGATCTGGAATTGGCGAATAGATTCCAGATCGCGCTCGGCCTCCAAATCGGGATGAAACAGCTCGATAAATGTCCGCTCCTCCGGCTCCCGCCAGCGCTGGCGCACAGGATCGCTTTCGGGCAAATCTATAATATAACGCTCGAAATTCAAACGTTGCAAAACGCCCTTTTCCTGATCGTATTCCTGCCGCGATCCGTCATAAACAACCACCTGAAACACGTCATCGGTATTGATAATCACCCCGCGTTTCGCCAAAACGGTGGAAGGATTGGGATTGTCTGCGCGGTTATCATGGATCACCAGCCCTGCCATCTCGCCATCGGCATTTTTCTCACGGATATAAACGGTCAGCCCGCTGCCCGCGCGGTTAAAAACCCCCTCGCGGAACAAACCCGCAGAAAATTGCGCCTTAATCACCTGTTCCATTTTCCGCATGGTATCCAGAGCCGCAGGGGCGGCAAACATGGAAACAGCATACAACATCACGCTAAGTAAAAGCGCGAGCATGATAGCGGGACGCCCAATCTGGAACGGCGAAAACCCGATGGAGCGTATGGCCACCATTTCGGAATCCATATTCATTTTGTTGAACACGAAAACGACAGAAGCCATCATGGCCAGCGGCACAATCACCTCGAAAAACCGCGGCAGGGCGAGCGAGGTCAAATACCAGAAACTGAAACTTGATGCGCCCGATTCCACCACCAACTCCAGAAATTTCAGACTTTGAGTCAAAAACACAACCGCTGTCAGTACGATTGTAATGAACACAGTCGCGATCAGCAGGTTTCTAAAAAGATATGTATCAAACCGGGCCATAGGGTTTTGCCAAAATGTGCTGGATGTTTCCTGCGTTGATATTACATGTTTCCATTGGAACTAGCTCTGGTAAACGTTAGAATAATCACTATATTAAAACGCGGTCCAAAACAAGATAAGCATGGGAAAACACAAAGATTATGAATATCAAATTTACAAAAACGCTCGCGAAAAACGCCGACACACTCATTCTTCCGGTTTATGAGGGGGACAAAACGCTCAAATTGGCCACCGCCGCATTGGATGCAACGACACTGAAATTCATCGAAACCCGCGCCGCCAAATCAAAATCATTCAAAGCAAAGCATGGTACGACATACGCCGTAAACTTGCCCGATGGCGCCGAAGCCTCTTGCGTCATCCTGCTCGGTCTGGGCAAGGCAGAAGACTTAAGCCCCGTTAAAGCACAAGATGCAGGCGGAAAACTTCAAGCATCCTTGAAAGGCAGCGATGCCACTGAGGCTCATATTCTGCTCGAGGCCGAACATAAAACCAAAGCATTGGCAGAGAGCGAATTGGCCGCAAATATCGCCTACGGCATGACCTTGCGCGCCTACACATTCGATCTGTATAAATCCAAGAAAAAGGACGATGAGAGCGCAAGTGCAGACATAGACGCAACTTTCGTACTGGACGCACAAAAGGCCGCGCAGGACGCGTACACCCCCCTCTCCCATGTTGCCGAGGGCGTCTTTGCCGCTCGTAATTTCGTGAACGAGCCCCCCAATGCGCTTTATCCCGAGAGCTATGCCAATGCCATTAAAGACCAGCTAAAGCCGCTGGGCGTGAGTGTAGAAATTCTGGACGAGAAAAAGATGCTTAAAATGGGCATGGGCGCGATCATGGCGGTCGGCCAAGGCTCCGAACGCCAACCGCGCATGGTTATCATGAAATGGAATGGCGGGGCGAAATCCAAGGCACCATTGATGCTGGTCGGTAAAGGCGTGACCTTTGATACCGGCGGTATTTCCATCAAACCGGGCGCAGGTATGGACGAGATGAAAATGGATATGGGCGGGTCTGCCGCTGTGGTCGGTACGATGAAAGCCATCGCGCTGCGTAAATCCAAAGCCAATGTCGTGGCTATTGTGGGGCTGGCCGAAAATATGCCCTCCCACAACGCGTACAGACCGGGCGATATCGTCAAAAGCTATTCCGGCAAAACAATCGAGGTCTTGAACACCGATGCCGAAGGCCGCCTCGTGCTGGCCGATTGTTTGACATACGGACAGGAAATCGCCAAACCCGCCGCCATTATTGATCTGGCCACCCTGACAGGCGCGATGATGGTGGCGTTGGGGCATGAATATTGCGGTAGCTTCGTAAACAATGACCAGCTCTGGAGCAAAATGGAATCTTCCAGCACGCGTACTGGCGAAAAACTCTGGCGCATGCCTCTGGATGAAGTGTTCAAAAAAGACATGGAAGGCAGTTTCGGTGATTTGCAAAACCTTGGTAAATCAGGGCGCTTTGCAGGCGCGTGTACTGCTGCGGGCTTTTTGGAGCATTTCATCAATGACGGGACCGCTTGGGCGCATATGGATATTGCGGGCACCGCGTGGATAAAGGGCGAACGGCCAACCGTGCCGAAATTCGGTACAGGCTTTGGTGTACGTGTTTTGAATGATCTTATCGCCGAATACTACGAATAAGAACCCTATATGCATACAGCCTCTATTCAAAAAGAAAAACCGCAAGCCCGGATTACTTCTGCGCATGACTTGCTACGCAGCGGCCTAATCTGGGACGGCGATTTTGCGAATATAGAATCAGTCGGCGCGCATTATGCCATCGGCCTGACACAGCATATCGTTGATACCATCAGCGCCAATCCGTCATCAGACGCCATCCGCCGCCAGTACGTGCCCAGCGAAAACGAACTGTACGTCACCCCGACCGAGCTGGCCGACCCGATTGGCGATGACGCCCACAGCCCTGTAAAAGGCATTGTGCATCGCTACCCCGACCGTGTTCTCTACAAGGCCGTTAGTGCCTGCGCAGTGTATTGCCGTTACTGCTTCCGCCGCGAAATGATCGGCGCCAATAACAGACAGTCCTTTAACAACGATGACCGCCAAGCTGCGCTGGACTATATCGCCGCGCATAAACAAATCTGGGAAGTCATTCTCACAGGCGGTGATCCTTTTGTGCTCTCCGCTCGCCATATTAGCAATTTACTGGCCGAGCTAAGTGCAATCGAGCACGTTCAGATCATCCGCATCCATACACGCGTACCTATCGCCGATCCGGCGCGTATCACCGATGAATACGTACAGGCCATTTCCGAGAGCTGCACCAAGCCGCTTTATATTGCGCTTCACACCAATCACCCCGATGAATTAAACGACGGTGCTGCAGGCGCGATTGCCAAGCTTCACGGCATAGGCGCAACGCTTTTATCCCAAAGCGTACTGCTGCGGGGGGTCAATGATCACGCAGGGACGCTGGAGCGCTTGTTTCGCAAGCTGATCACCTTACATGTCAAACCCTATTACCTGCACCACCCCGATATGGCCAAGGGCACTTCGCATTTCCGCCTCCCGCTGAAAGAAGGCATCGCAATATATAAAGCCCTGCTGGGGCGCGTTTCAGGAATTTGCCAGCCCTCTTATATGCTCGATATTCCGGGCGGCTTCGGCAAAATTCCCATTAACGCGGGCTATGTCGAAGAACTGAATGACGGGCATTACCTGGTAGAAGATTATCAGGGCAATCGTCACACTTACATAGACGACCCGCCCGAAAACGCAAAGAGAGCCGATTTATGAGCGAGATACGTTTTTACCATTTGCAAAGCCAGCCCTTAGAGAAAGCCCTGCCTGCGCTGCTCTCCAAAGCCTATGAAAACGGTCATAAAATATTGGTCAAAGCGCCTGCGGATAAAATCGAGGGCTTGAACGAGGCGCTCTGGACCTTCCGCGCCGATAGCTTCCTCCCCCATGGCAGCGCCAAAGACGGCCACGAAGAACACCAACCGATCCTGATTACCGATGGCGATGAAAACTCGAACGGCGCCGATGTACTCATCCTCACCCATAATCTGGAAAGCCCGCATACAGCCGAGTTCAAGCTCTGCTGCGAGGTATTTGATGGACGCATACAAGAACACGTACAGGCCGCGCGTAGCCGCTGGAGCGCCTATAAGGAACAAGGATTTACCCTAACCTATTGGCAGCAAACGGCTGGGGGCGGCTGGGACAAAAAGGCCTAGCGCTTTCATCAAATGCCCAAATAAAAAGCCGCTCTAACAAGCGGCTTTTGTAATCTGATCTCAATATATTTAGCCGTTCTCGGCAGGTGTCTCATCCGCGCTTTCCGTATCCTCTTCCTCTGCAGCAGGCTCGACAGTATCACCGTCTTCGGCACCAGGTGCAACTTCGTCCTCGGCAGGGTTCAGGCGCAAGTTCGGCCTTTTCTGCGGCAATCTGACCTTCACTAGGAAGTGCCGCCGGGCTGGAGGCCATCGTACGGAGCCATGCCACAATCGCGGCGCGGTCTTCGGGGTTTTTCATCCCGATATAATTCATCTTCGTGCCTTCAACATAGGATTTCGGCTTATAGAGGAATTTATTCAACTGCGCATAGCCCCAAGACCCTTCCATGTTTTGCATGGCGTCGGAATACGCAAAGCCGCTTTTATGGGCGAAGGATGATCCGATAATGCCGTAAAGATTAGGGCCGACCTTATCCGGGCCGCCATTGTCAAACGAGTGACAGGCGGCACACGCACGCGATAATGTCTCGCCCTTGGCCACATCGGCGCTGGCAATCAAATGCAGTATCGGCTCGGGGCCAACAGGGCCGGATACGGCGCCGCCTGCGACTTCGCCGCCTTCAATCTGCACCGCATTCTCGCTCAACTCTTCCGGGTGAATGAGTATATCGGCCACGAAAGCGGCAAGATAGGCCGTGATCCCCGCAATAAGGATGGCTGCGAATATTTTATTGGATTGTGATCCTGTCATCGTGATTTCCGCACTTTTTTGTTTTTACTAGGGTGGTTGATTATTTAATTCACTACTATAGCAAGTTTATAATTACTTATCGACACTCTTTAACGCCTTGATTATAGTCATTCAACTAAAAAATAAATATTGCACGGAAAAATGACCAAACAGCCTAAAAAAATTGCCTTTCAAGGAATGCTCGGCGCCTTCTCCGATTTGGCGTGCCGCACTGTCTTCCCCGACATGGAAACCCTGCCCTGCGCTTCTTTTGAAGATGCCTTTAAGGCCGTACAGGACGGTGAAGCGGGTTTGGCCATGATCCCTGTTGATAACAGCATCGCAGGGCGCGTTGCCGATGTGCACCACCTATTACCCGAGAGCAATCTTTTCATTATAGGTGAGCATTTCCAGCCTGTCGAACATGCGTTGCTCGCCG
>CAXBAL010000127.1:0-6633 GCA_963973475.1 uncultured Micavibrio sp. | reverse complement strand
GGTCACGTGTTGCGGTGTTGCCATTCAGGTTGATGGTCGTTACGCGCAAATATTCGGCAAGTTCTTCCCAGTTTTCCGGCCATTCTTCGGGGAGTAGGAAGCCGCGTGCCCAATCGCCTGCCATTTCCATTGCGGCCTCCAGCGAGACATGCTGGAAGGATGAAATTAATATCTTGTCATGGTCATCCCAGATTTGCGAGAGAAGATCAAGGGCAACTTCGGCGGTTTCACGCTCGCGCCCAGGGCAGGGTTTTATTTCCAAATTGAGCCCCAAGCCGCGCTCTAGCAAAACATCTATCGCTTCTTCCAAAGTAGGGATTTTATTTCCAGCAAAACTCTCGCCGAACCAACTGCCTGCTTCCAGATGCTTGACAACGTCGTAGTCGGTTTCTGCCACCAATGCGTTGGAACCTGCCGTGCGCTCTAATGTCTCATCATGAAAGATGATCGGCACCTGATCGCGCGTCAGTTTCACATCCAGCTCGACCCATTCTACGCCCATATCGGCGGCCACGTGGATGCCTTCCAAAGTATTTTCGGGAGCATAAGCGGCAGCGCCGCGGTGACCTATAACTTTTGGTAATTTAATCATAGCCGCAGAATAAACAGATCATGAGATGATGGCAATGGTTTTAGGAAGATGCTTTATTCTATATCCGCAGGTGGAATTAACAGCGAAAGCTTTTCTTTCGCAGGCTCATGTCCCTGCATAGCAGCCATTTCATAATAATGATAAGCCTTTGTCTGATCTGTCATGGCGCGCGGGATCATTTCACTGTTTTCATCAATGTCGTAGCCCAACATAATCAAATCACCATAGCGGGTTTGCGCCTCAGCATGGCCTTTGTCGGCAAGATTTTGGATCATGGTTAATCCAGCCTCCGCATAAACGGGAGAGAAAAAACTGTCCTTGAGCATTTTTTGAGCGGTAACATAGTCTTCATTATCGTCTTGGAGTAAAAGTGCAAAACGGTGCTGCAAGACATCTGCTTGAAATATTTGCTCCTGATAATTACGTACGACATGCCAATGCGCACTGCGGTTCATGCGCAGTGTCACGATGGTCGCGAAAAATGCAAAGCTTACAAGGAGTAGTCCCAGTAAGGTTCGTCTAAAATATTTTCTAGGGCGAGAAACCATTTTGCTCATAGCTCCATTCTATCATAGCTTTATAAACGAAGTATGACTAAGGCCATGGATGTCCAATAAAAAAGGCCGCTAAAATTGCGGCCTTTTAAAATATATTGCTAGCGGCTGGAGTGCTTATGCGCTCTTTTTACCTTTGCTGCCTTTGTCGCTATCGCTGTTGTCATCCAACTGGATCGGCTCGCCGGTTTCCTGATCAACGCGCTTCATCGACAATTTCACCTTGCCGCGGTCATCCATGCCGATAACCATGACTTTGACTTCATCGCCTTCATTCACAACATCGGTTGTTTTAGCAGTGCGAGCGTCTTGCAGTTCAGAGATATGAACAAGACCGTCACGTGCGCCCATGAAGTTTACGAACGCGCCGAAATCTACGCATTTCACAACTTTACCGTCATAAACTTTGTTTACTTCCGGCTCTTCCGTGATGTCGCGGATCATTTTCAGCGCTTTTTCAATGGCTTCACTGCTGGCAGCGGCCACTTTAACTGTGCCGTCATCTTCGATGTCGATTTTGGTTTCTGTCAGTTCGATGATCTCGCGGATAACCTTACCACCAGTACCGATAACTTCACGGATTTTGTCGGTCGGGATTTGGATAGAAACGATTTGCGGTGCGTGCTTGTTGAGCTCGCCGCGGCTTTCTGTCAGTGCTTTGGCCATTTCACCAAGAATGTGGATACGGCCGTCTTTTGCCTGTTCCAGCGCTATTGTCATGATCTCTTCTGTAATAGAAGTGATCTTGATATCCATCTGAAGGGCAGTGATACCTTTTTCCGTACCGGCAACTTTGAAGTCCATATCGCCAAGGTGATCTTCATCACCAAGAATGTCGGACAGAACAGCAAAATCTTTGCCTTCCTTGATCAGACCCATCGCGATACCGGCGACTGGTGCTTTTAAAGGTACACCAGCGTCCATCATTGATAGGGACGTACCACAGACTGTCGCCATAGAGGAGGAGCCATTGGACTCAGTAATTTCCGATACGGTACGAATTGTATATGGAAAATCTTCAGCAGCAGGGAGAAGCGGGCGAATTGCGCGCCATGCCAATTTACCATGACCGATTTCGCGGCGACCCGGAGGGCCCATACGGCCAGCTTCACCAACTGAATATGGAGGGAAGTTATAGTGCAGCAAAAAGCGCTCTCTGTATTCGCCTTCCAGCGTATCCATGATCTGTTCATCCTGTCCTGTTCCCAAAGTGGAAACCACAAGCGCCTGCGTTTCACCGCGTGTGAACAGGGCAGAGCCGTGTGTACGTGGCAAAATACCAACTTCGGAGACGATAGAACGTACGGTTTTAGTGTCGCGGCCATCAATGCGCTTGCCGCTTTTAATAATAGAGCCACGAACCACATCGGCCTCGGCGCCTTTGAATTTTGACACAACAAGGTTTTCATCAATGCCTTTGTCTTCATCAACGAAGGCTTCGATTGCGGCTTTGCGGACTTCACCAACGGCGGTTTGACGCTCAAGCTTGTCTTGAATGCCGTATGCTTTTTCAACATCCTTGCCGAATTTCTTTTTGATGTCTTCGGACAATTTAACGATGTGATCAGGCGTTTCCGGCACATCCCACATGTCTTTGGCACACATCTCGGCAAGCTCGATAATGCCGTCAATAACAGGCTGGTAGGCTTTATGGCCAGCGGCAACCGCGCCCAGCATGACTTTTTCGGACAATTCTTGCGCTTCGGATTCAACCATCAAAACGCCTTCTTTTGTACCGGCAACAACCAGATCAAGGTCTGTGTCGGCGACTTCGTACATTGGCGGGTTGATAAGGTATTCACCGTCTTTATAGCAAACGCGCGCGCCGCCGATCGGGCCCATGAATGGAATGCCGGAGATTGTCAGCGCCGCAGAGGCACCGATCATAGCAATCATGTCAGGGTCGTTTTCTAGGTCGTGTGAAATAACGGTCAAAACCACCTGAACTTCGTTCAAAAAGCCCTTCGGGAAGAGGGGACGGATCGGACGGTCGATAAGACGTGATGTCAGTGTTTCTTTCTCGCTTGGGCGTGCCTCGCGTTTGAAGAAACCACCCGGGATTTTACCGGCTGAATATGTTTTTTCCTGATAGTGAACGGAAAGCGGGAAGAAGTCTTGCCCCGGCTTGATGCTCTTGGCGCCGGTTACGGCACAAAGAACAGTCGTTTCACCAATAGTAGCCAGTACGCATCCATCGGCCTGACGGGCGACTTTACCCGTTTCCAGTGTCAGGGTTTTTCCTGCGAAGTCGATTTCTTTTCTGTAGACATTAAACATGTAATAGTTTTCCTTTAGTTAATGTAGTAGTGAGCTGCAAAACGCATCTGTGGCGTTTGCAATACTCAAGTTCAAAATTTAGTAAGGGCGGAAGATATTCGGCGGACTGAGAAGTATATAGATTATTTTATACACTTGTCGGTCAACCGCATATCGATATCCCTTTACAACCGGTAACATAAGTGGCATTTTTTGCCCGCAAAGTCAAAGATAAAAGGAAATTAGCGCCCATGAATTACCTCGTACTTTTACGCCACGGACAGTCCGAATGGAACCTTGCCAACAAGTTTACAGGCTTTCACGATGTTGACCTGACAGAGAAGGGTGAACAGGAGGCCAAAAAGGCCGGAGAGCTTCTCAAAAATGCAGGCATAACCTTCGATGCTGTTTTTTCTTCCACCCAGATACGCGCCAACCGCACGGCGGAGATTGTGCTGAAGGAGGCCGGGCAGGGCGAGCTATTTGCGGATATGGTGCGCCACCCGCATTTGCGTGAACGCGACTACGGCGATTTAACAGGTTTGGATAAGGATGAGACCCGTGAGAAATACGGTGAGGAACAAGTCCATATCTGGCGCCGCTCCTACGATACGGCCCCTCCGGGTGGAGAATGCTTGCAAGATGTCGTGGAAAACCGTGTACGTCCGTATTTTAACGACGAAATCAAGCCGTTGCTGGATCAGGGCAAGAATGTCCTGATGGCTGCGCATGGGAATTCGCTCCGCGCTACGCTGATTATTCTAGGCGTGGAAACTCCCGACACCATCAATGACGCCGAATTCCCGACCGGCGCGCCGCTTGTGTTCGAGATGGAGAACGGCGCGATCAAGAAACGGTATTTTCTGGAAGATTAGTATATTACCAAGGAAAAACGGCCCCGCCGATTAAGGTAGAGCCGTTTTCTGATGGTATTCTTTTATAGTGCTAAGTCCTACTCAACATTACCGTCTGTAGCATCTTCAACAGCATCGCCAGCACGTTCCATTGGTGTGCGGTCTTCAAGTTCGCGGGCTGCATCATCAAGGCCTTCACCTTCGCTCAAGCTGTCAACGGCATCACCGATGTGCTCGCCTGTTGTGCGGTTGTCAGGAGCGTTCAACATTGCGAACGCGCCGCCTGCCAGTACCAGAACAACGATAATTGCAACTATAATTTTTCCATTCTTACTCATATTTTTAAACTCTCTTATTTATATTTGTTTATTTATTGTAATCACTTACGTCTGAAATTCATAAAGAGTTCCAAGCGAAAATACAATACAAAAAAAGGCCGCCATACACATGGCGACCTTTTTCTTAAATTTTATTTTATGCTTAGCGGCGAATACCAAGGGATTTGATCAAATCCTGATAGCGCTTGTCATCTTTTCTTTTCAGGTAATCAAGCAATTTACGGCGCTTGGCAACCATGGCCAGTAGGCCGCGGCGAGAGTGCAAATCTTTCTTGTGGATTTGCATGTGCTCGGATAGCTCGTTAATACGAGTGGTCAGGATGGCAACCTGTACTTCAGGTGATCCTGTATCATCTTTTTTGGTGGCATATTTCTGAATAACGTCTTGTTTTTCTTTACCTTGTAGCGACATCTTTAAGTTCCTTCATTATTGGTTAAATACACGGAACGGGTTTATGCATGGGCCTTCAATCTCGACCAGTGCGACGGCAATGCCGTCTAAGGTGGCCAGAACCGGATCATTTGCCGCCGTTTGTGGTAGACGGGCAAAATCCCCTTTCGAGATGAAGGACAGGCTTTGTCCATTCCTTAATTTCGCAACCTCGTTTTCTTTAAGCGGCAGAGCCGGGATATCGTCCAGCGGAGCCTGTAGAGGCTGCAAAATCTCTTCAAGGGCGGCACTATGGTGCATATTTTCCAATATTTCAAGCGAAATCGCACTCTCTAGCGTAAAATGCCCGACCGCTTCGCGCCGCAGCGCGGTAATATGCCCGTAAGTGCCGAGTTTGAGCGCCAAATCACGGGCCAGTGCGCGAACATAGGTGCCTTTGCCGCAGGTCACGCGAAATTCGGCTTCCTGACCACGCTCGGCCAGCAGCGCCAGTTCGTATATATTGACGATACGGCTTTTCATTTCAATGTCTTCGCCAGCGCGCGCCAAATCATAGGCGCGCTGTCCGTCAATTTTGATGGCGGAATATTTAGGCGGAATTTGTGTGATCTCACCGATGAAGGCGGGCAGGGCGCGCTCTATTTGTTCGCGCGTTGGGCGTTCCTCGCTTGTTGCGATGATCTCACCTTCGCTGTCTTCGGTATCGGTGGCCTCGCCCCATTTTACTGTGAAGCTATAGGTTTTGTCCGCGTCCTGAATATAGGGGATGACTTTAGTGGCCTCGCCCAGGGCAATCGGCAATATTCCGCTTGCCAGTGGATCGAGCGTGCCGGCATGACCGGCCTTTTGTGCATCCAGAAATTTGCGCACGCGTGCCAAGGCTTTGGTCGAGCCTATACCGACAGGCTTGTCGAGGTTAATCCAGCCAGATAGGGGCTGTCCTTTTTTGCGGCGTCCCATAATAGATTGGCCTCTTATTCTTCGTCTTCGGAAATATCGGAATCGTCTTTCACAATTTTGACTTCATTAAGCAGCGTATTGATGCGCTGAACTTCGTCAAAGGTGCGGTCGATTTTAAAAGCCACGCGCGGGGTGAATTTCATATTCGATTGACGGTTAATCTCCTTTTGAAAGACCCGCGCCTGATCATTGAGGGCAGGGAGGATGCTCTCCATATCCTGACCGCCAAGGGACATGACATAGGCCGTGGCGTTTTTCAGATCGGGCGAGACGCGCACTTCACTCACCGTGACTTGCCCCGCATCCAAAAGAGCTGCGTGCGAGAAATGGCCACGTGTCATGGTGTGGGCAATGATTTGTTTCAATTGCTCCCCGACACGCAACTGGCGCTGCGATGGCTCTTTGGTGGATGACTTGCGCTTCATGGCTACCTTTTGCTTCTTGGATTCCTTTCGGGTTTATTCAACCGTACGGGCCTCTTCGATGATCTCGTAACATTCAATGATATCGCCGACATGCAGGTCTTCGTAGTTCTCGAACGCCATACCGCATTCTGTACCTTCTTTGACCTCTTTCACTTCGTCTTTGAAGCGTTTCAGCGTTTTCAGCATGCCTTCATGGATCACCACATCGTCACGCAGCAAGCGAACCTTGTTACCACGACGAACGGACCCTGTTTCGACCATAC
>CAXBAL010000126.1:0-6644 GCA_963973475.1 uncultured Micavibrio sp. | reverse complement strand
CCACCAGATCTTGCCCTGTGATGAATTCGGTGACGGGGTGTTCGACCTGAAGGCGGGTGTTCATTTCCATGAAGTAAAACTCATGGGTCTCGTAATCAACGATAAATTCGATGGTGCCCGCGCCGTGGTAATCAATAGCCTTGGCGGCTTGGACTGCGGCCTCGCCCATGGCTTCGCGCATTTCGTTCGTGATGCCCGGCGCTGGGGCTTCTTCCACGACTTTTTGATGGCGGCGTTGCAGGGAACAATCGCGCTCGAACAAATGCACGGCGTGGCCGTGTGTGTCGCCGAAAACCTGCACTTCAATATGGCGCGGGCGCGTGATGTATTTCTCGATTAGAACATGGTCATTGCCGAAGCTGGCCTTGCCCTCGCGCTGGCAATTGCCGAGTAAATCCTTGAAATCCTCTTCGCGCTCGACAAGGCGCATGCCTTTGCCGCCGCCCCCTGCCACGGCTTTAATGAGTACGGGGTAGCCGATTTCCCCGGCCTGTTTTTGCAAGAAATCGGGGTCTTGGTTCTCGCCCTGATACCCAGGCACAATCGGTACGCCAGCCTTTTGCATGATGTCTTTGGCACCGTCTTTTAATCCCATCGCGGTGATGGAATGGCTAGATGGGCCGATAAATGTAATGCCCGCCTTTTCGCAGGCATCGGCGAAAGCGGCGTTTTCGGATAAAAAGCCGTAGCCCGGATGAATGGCCTGCGCGTCTGTGTCCTTGGCGGCTTTTAAGATGCGCTCGGCGATCAGATAGCTTTCCGAGGAGGGCGAAGCGCCAATATGCACGGCCTCATCGGCCAAGCGGACGTGGCGCGCGGTGCGGTCCGCGTCAGAATACACCGCCACGCATTTAATCCCCATACGGTGGGCGGTCTGGATAATACGACAGGCAATTTCGCCGCGATTTGCTATGAGAATTTTTGTAAACATGCCTTGATCGTTCCTATTTATCGTTACGCAGCGTTACTGCGTCGCTCACGTATTTTTATACGCTTCGCTCCTTGTGACTTGTTGAAAATAAAGCGAAACGACCATGGTACTTTAGACCAAGATTACCTGTTAATCCAGAGCGCAGTTTTGCTACGGCGCAGCAGACGAAATTTACTTCTTTAGAAATTTCTTGAGGCGCTCCTGTGCCTCTTTTCCTGTGCGGATGGTCGCGATGCGCTCGGCGGTGTTTTCCATGATGTCGCGGGTGACGTAGGATGCCGATAAATCAAAGCAGAGTTTTTTGGCGGCGCGCATGGCATAAGGGCCGTTTTTTGCAAGTTCGGCCAAGAGTTTATCCAGATGATCGTCGATGTTCATGATGTTATCACCAAGAATATGCACCAGTCCGATTTCATAGGCTTTTTGTGCGCCGAACCGCTCGCCGGTCTGGAAGAAACGGCGGGATTGGCGCTGGCCGATCGCGGCCAGAACATACGGGCCTATTGTAGCGGGAATGAGGCCTAGTTTAACTTCGGAGAGGCCAAATTTGGCCTCTGGCGCGGCGATAACGGTATCGCAGCAGCTCACCAGCCCCAGACCGCCGCCAAGAGCAGCGCCATGGACGCGGGCGATGGTAAATTGCGGTAGGGAGTTTAGCTTGCCCAGCATTTCGGCCAGATCATACGCATCGCGCTCGTTCTGGTTTTGGGTGTAGGTGATGGAGTCTTTCATCCAGTTTAGATCGGCGCCTGCGGAAAAGCTCTTGCCCTCCCCGCGCAGGATGACGACGTCGATATCATTGCGCAGGGCAATTTCATCGCATGCTGTGCTCAAGCGCTCGATCATCTCGGCGTTGAACGCATTGTGAACCTCTGGCCTGTTCAGGGTCAGGGTTGCTATATTATTCTCAAAGCTCAATAGGACGGAATCACTCATGGGGTTATTTTTAGCACCCCTTAAGCCTGCCACCAAGCATGTTTTAGGTTGCAAGGCACAATGAACTGGGACATAAATCTGGGCATGCTGAGCTATCAACATATATATCACGCCGGAAACATGGCCGATGTGCAAAAGCATCTCTGGCTTTTGACCGTTCTGGAGTATCTGGGGCGCAAGGATAAACCGTACGTTTGGGTCGATACTCATGCGGGGCGGGGCGCGTATGATCTCGGCGCACCAGAGGCAGAGAAGCTGGCCGAATATAAGAGCGGTATTGCGGCTGTTCTTGATAAAATTCGGTGCGCGGAGCATCCGATTTTGCAGCTTTATGCTCAAAACATTGCAGCGTTGAATGACGGGGATAACGCAGTGCAAATCTATCCCGGCTCCAGCATTTTGGCGGCGCAAATGTTGCGGGCGGGGGATAGGCTTTTTTCCTTTGATTTGCATCCGAAAGAATTCGAATTTTTGCGCGAAAATTTAAAGCCATATAAGGGCGCCGATGCGCGGAAAGAGGATGGCTATGCAGGGCTAAAATCCCTCGTGCCGCCGCAAATTCGCCGCGGAGGGGCTTTAATTGATCCATCCTACGAGATTAAGGATGAATACGGACAGGTTGCGAGCGCTGTGCAGGACGCGGTAAAGAAGTGGCCGCAAGGCGTTTATATGATTTGGTATCCTATATTGGCCGCCGCGCGGCATGAGGCGCTGTGCAAGGCGCTGGGGGAGATTGCCCAAAGCGCGGGCGTGGATTTTACACGCGATGAATGGATATTCGAAGGCGCGACAAAGGGTATGCTAGGGAGCGGGATGGCGATCGTGAATACGCCTTATAGCTGCGCGGAGAGTATGGCGGCGCTGAAAGCGATATTGTTATCTTAGGCAATTTTATTGACTTCCTTGCCTCTTTGTAGTCTTTTGCAGGAATGAAAAAGCACTTCAATCTCAAGGCTTTGGCAACTGGCGTTTCCGCGTTCCTCATGAAATTGCAATATAATTCATGGGCGCGGGGCTATGACGGAATGTTCAAAAACCGTAAATACAGCGCACCTAAAATATTATCCGAAACGCTGGCGCGGGATAGTGTATTGCCGCAGCAAAAAGGCTTGAGAATATTGGATGTCGGGATTGGCACCGGTCTGTTATCCGAGCAATTCAAACGCATCAATCCGTCCTGTCATATAACGGGCATGGATATTTCCCAAGGCATGCTGGACGCGTGTAAAAACAAGGGCGTGGCCGATGAAATTCTGCAACTGGATTTCCAGGACAAGGCTTTTCCGTTTGCGGATGAAAGTTTCGATATCGTGGCCAGTAGCGGTGTTTTCGAACTATTGGGGCGCCCCGATCATGTGATTGCGGAGATGGGGCGCGTATTAAAGCCCGGCGGGGCGTTTTCCTTTACCACTTATTCCGATTCGAAATTGGGGTATTTGTGCAAATTTCATGACCCTGCGGATATTGATGCGGCGCTGGAGGAGGCCGGATTATTGCTGCGCGAGCGGTTCCGTTTCCACGCCTTCACCGAAGCCAGCCTGATCCTTATTCCCAATGCTATTTATTATCATTTAAATACTGGCGTGAAAGAGGCAGCGGCAATCATCGCGCAAGATGAAGACCGCGCGCTATTGCCGCCTGCTTTTGTTCAGGATTTGGGGGGGTATGAGATACATGCGCCGTAAGGGTGGTTTGTGTTTCCTTGGAGGTTTTGAGAGGGGAGCCTGTTAAAACAGGCGATGGAGCTCCATCTATGTTTGTTTGGAAAAGCTGTTTTAGATCGCGTTAACGGTGTTTTTTTAATTTTTCTTTTTATTCAAACCGTATTTCCGATCTAACAACTTTATAGTAACGATGCATCGTGGTTTAAGTTATAGGATATTATTCCTACAGTGTCAAGATGTTTCTTGCATTTGGCATTATGATATACTGGAACAAGTATGAAAATAATTGATGATCTAAAACTGGCGCATGGACGCATTCAGACCTATATGCAGGGTTTTTTTACCATTCATAAAGGCCGGATGCACCGCTGGGATTTTTTTCTTTGTATCATATTTGCTATGGTCTTGAAGGGTTCGATTGGGTTTGTTTTTGTATATATAGGTATGACGAAAATGCTAGCGATGGTATATATAATTGTTACCTTCGCTTACTTATATTTTATCTATAGTGCCTTTGCAAAACGTCTTAGAGATATGGGGTTTAGCGGGTTATTTTTATTGCCGTGCGTCATACTTGATGTGGTCATTTATAATTATGATATAGAGCTCTTATATTACAGCAATTTGTTATTGTTATTATTTTTTGTTCTCTGGCCGCCTCAGAAAAAGGACAATCACTATGGTGCTTATGATGCCATGAGTTATACGAATTATGAGCCTATTCTCAGAAAAGAAAAATAATCTCTGTCATTGCGAGGGAACGAGAGTGAGCGCGGCAATCCATGGTGGATTGCTTCGTCGGCTTTTCCTTCTCGTGGGTGGCAAGAGACTACATCCGGAACACGCCGTAGGTCGTCTCTTCAATCGGAGCGTTCAGGCTGGCCGATAGAGCCAGCGCCAGAATACGCCGCGTATCTGCCGGATCAATCACGCCGTCATCCCAGAGCCTTGCGGAGGCGTAATAGGGGTGGCCTTCTTTCTCGTATTGTTCGCGGATGGGGGCTTTGATTTTTTCGATATCGGCAGCGCTGAGCGTTTTCTTATCGCGCGCTGCTTTCATTTCGGCCACTGTTGCCATCACGCCTGCGGCTTGTTCGCCGCCCATCACGGAAATTCTAGCGTTTGGCCACATCCACATCATGCGCGGGTTAAAGGCGCGGCCGCACATGCCGTAATTGCCCGCGCCGAATGACCCGCCGATCAGGACGGTGAATTTGGGCACTTGGGCGCAGGACACAGCCGTAACCATTTTCGCGCCGTCTTTGGCGATGCCGCCTTGTTCGTATTTCTTGCCGACCATAAAGCCCGTGACATTTTGCAGGAAGACCAGCGGAATTTTGCGCTTGTTGCAGAGCTCGATGAAATGCGTGCCTTTGAGCGCAGCCTCGGACAGGAGCACGCCGTTATTGGCGACAATCCCCACAGGCATACCGTGAATATGGGCAAAGCCCGTGACCAGCGTGGTGCCGTAGCGTTTTTTGAACTCGTCAAATTCGCTGCCGTCCACGATATGGGCGATGATATCACGCACATCGAACGGGGTTTTCAGGTCGGAAGGGATAACGCCGTATATATCTTCAGGGGCGTAGAGCGGCTCTTCGGGCGCTTTGAGCGGGATGGCGGCGCTTTTATGGCGGTTTAGATTGGAAACGCATTTGCGCGCGATCTCGAGGGCGTGCGTATCATTTTCGGCCAGATAATCGGCCACGCCGGATATGCGGGTGTGCGTATCGCCGCCGCCCAGATCCTCGGCGCTGACTTCCTCGCCCGTGGCGGCCTTGACCAGCGGCGGGCCGGCCAGAAAGATAGTGCCTTGATCGCGCACGATGATGCTTTCATCCGACATAGCCGGAACGTAGGCTCCGCCAGCGGTGCAGCTTCCCATTACCACGGCGATTTGCGGGATGCCTTTTGCGCTCATATTGGCTTGATTATAGAAGATACGGCCAAAATGGTCGCGGTCGGGGAATACCTCGTCCTGATTGGGCAAATTCGCGCCGCCGCTATCGACCAGATAGATGCAGGGCAGATTGTTTTGTTCGGCAATTTCTTGTGCGCGCAAGTGTTTTTTGACGGTGAGCGGGTAATAGGTGCCGCCCTTGACCGTGGCATCATTGCAAACGATTACGCATTCTTGGCCTGATACGCGGCCAATGCCGGTGATGATTCCGGCGGCGGGGACGTGGTCGTCATAGACTTCATACGCGGCAAGGCTTGAGAACTCCAGAAACGCCGAGCCGGGGTCGAGAAGGGTGTCGATGCGCTCGCGTGGGAGCAGTTTGCCGCGGGAGGTGTGCCGCTCGCGGGCTTTATCACCGCCGCCTTGTTCGATGGTACTCAGTTTATCGCGCAAATCGGTGACGAGCGATTCCATCGCCTTTTTATTGGCATCGAATTCCGGTGAGGTATTGGCGGTTGTTGGCTTGAGCTGCATTGTTTTTGAATTTCCCTGATTTCTATGCGTATCAGGATAAAAGGAAATGCGGCAAAGGGCAATTCTGTATTTTATTGACATAAAAATATTTTATATGTAATGTACGGAAATTAAAGATTAAGTTAATAAGAAAGGTTGTGAGATGAATAGAGTTGAAAAAGATCTTTTGAAAATCTGCGGGGGCGTGGGCCTTGCCGCATTGTTTGGTCTGGGGGGATTGGCGAAGTATGCTGGTAATATAGCAGAAGAGCAAGGCAATAATCATGAAACAACCTGCCGTGAATATTTTCAGAAAAACGTAGATCAGATCAAGGAAACCAGACTTCAAAATGAAGACGGGGAATATGTTTTTGAGGTCGATGGTCAACGATGTAGTATTTCTGAACAATTTTCATTCGATTAACGCTGGCGATATCCTTGTTGTTCAGCCTATGACTAATTAGTAATGTGGCGGCTTGTTTTGCGCCGCAAATTCGGTGCCGCTAAGGGCTTCGCCTTCGCCGGAGTGGCTGTTTGCGGTTTCGAGTTTACCGTTTAGCTTGGTGATTTCCTTGTGGAGTTTTGCGATCTCGCGGCCTTGCAGGATGAGCATTTCGCTTAAATCCGCGATTTGCTGATCTTGGTTGGCGAGGGTTTCTTCCAGTGTTTGCAGGCGTTTTTCACTCATGGCGCTAGGTAT
>CAXBAL010000125.1:0-6653 GCA_963973475.1 uncultured Micavibrio sp. | reverse complement strand
ATCCCGAAGGGGTAGTAATTGTCATACTTCGCACCTATTAAGCTAAATGTGATAAGCACTATTATGAATATAATTTTTTAATGTTTTTATGCTTTTCTTGACTTTGTCGTTATACATATTTAAAAATAATTTTACGAAATAAATGAATGGGGTATCATGAAAATATCAAAATCTGTAACTCTAAGTAAAAAAATAGGTTTAACAGAAATATCACCTGATATGAATTTTAAGGATCAAACTGTCCTTGTTACTGGCGCGGCCGATGGTATAGGCGCTAGCGAAGTTAGAAATTTACATCAGATGGGGGCTTATATTATTGCCCTTGATGTCCAAGCGAAAAAATTAGAGGCTTTAAAAATCGAGCTCGGTGAGGATTGTATGACAACCATCGCTTTTGATTTAAGCCAGACAGATGAAAAAACCTACGAGAAACTTGGTAATGATATCATTTCTGCAGCGCCTAATGGAAAAATTGATGCTTATATAATGAATGCGGGCGTTGTAAAACTTAGTGATGGTAAGGGGATTTCGGGCATATCATCTCATGAATTAAGAACGCTGACGCAGATCAATGCATTTTCCCATGCCGATATTTTTAGAGTGATTGCCAGTAATCTTGCTGATGATGCACGAATAGTTGTAACAAGCTCGCCTATCGTTGGCCGATCTGATTTGAATACTCCAGGTTATGCGATCAGCAAAGGAGCCCTAGAGGCGGTTGCAAACAATATTGCTGGAGAGTTTAAAGGCACGCATAAAAAAATCTCCGGATATGTACCTCCTCCGGTACAAAATTTTCTGCGCACAGATTTAAAACCAAATGAACCGTATTATGCGCATCCTTGCGGCGAAGATATTTCAGAGCTACCGTTAAGACTAGCCTCAAAAAATCTGCGTGAAGAATTTAATTGCAAGGTGGTCGCTATGGGATATGATCATTTACGCCATAAAGACGGCAAGACGCCTACTGGCCAAACCTTTGATTATATGCCGCGTGACCCCGGTACAAATGGCTTTATTTATGATTTGCGAATTCGTGATTTTGCATCTAGCGGCGGTGATAGCGGTGAAGACCTGCAACATTGGGACACAAGCTCAAGCCGCGAAATTCAGGGACTTGGTAGAACGCCTGATATGGTTATCGGTAAGACGTTGAATAAAATCTATGATACCCCCACCCATATATCAAAACACCGCACACCTGAGTTATAGAGGAAATTGTGAGTACGACATTAGGAAATATAGGAAAAACAAATCAGGCAACATTCCTTGCCAAGGATCTTATAACGGGCGAGAATCCCATGTTTAATCCTCATGATAATTGTTTTTATTATGTCGATATTGAGGCCGGTGATATTCACCAATATGATCCGAAAAACTGCGCTACGAAAAAATGGCACTTGGATAAAGGCATGGTTGGCGGCATTGTAATCAATCACGACGGCACTTTAATCGGCAATGCACAAGAAGGGTTATTTGCCTTTGATCCAGCAAACGGCTCTCTTGTCATGTCTCACCCTATCGAACCGGATAAGCCGAATAACAGACCCAACGATATGAATATTTTTGAGCTGGCAGAGGGCAAAACCCGGATTGCGATTGGATGCATTCCTATTGATAGAACAATTCTGAAACCCGGCGAAGAAAAAGCGGGCGTCATTTATGCTGTGAAGCCTGACACATTGGAACTCAAAGCTATATTTGACAATCATGTGACGAGCAATGCGCTTTGCGGTTACCATGAAAATGGAAAGAATATTATTTTCTTCGCAGAAACGGATAAGAATCATAATCCGACAGTCTGGAGAGCCAATTACAATGCCGATCGGGATGAAATTGAAAATATAGAAACTTTCTTGGTTCGTGATGATATGCAAGGTGGACGCCCCGATGGCGCCAGCATTATTGATGTAAACGGTCAAAAATTGATTGCCATCGCCTCGCTAGATACCAATAAAATCATAGGGTATGACGTAAATACGGCTGAAGCGGTTATGACGGTTGACGCCCCTGATGATTTAACGCTGACACATGCGGCATTTGGTCCCGGAAAGGATGAAGAGTCCATAGCCCTGATAAACTCTCGTTGGCAGAATGTTGATAACCATAAAATGCTTGGCGTTGCCGTTGTTGTTCCGATTAAGAATGAATTTAATGTTGTATCTCTAATGCCCACTGCTGTCGGTTATCCGTCTTTTGCAGAAATTGCACAAGGCAAAACGATTGAAACAATCAAATTTGAAACACTGCAAGAACCAACTCCTGACGCACCTGATCCGGTATGAATGATTTACTGCAATGGATAGAAGACATTGGTATTAATAATATCATCTGGGTAACCGATCTGGATCTGACCGTACTTGATTCCCATGAGAATCCGAACAAGGTCAGCGCGCCGGAAGGTTTTGAAAATACCTGCCGCCGTTTGGACAACGCTACAGAGGGACGTTTCTTTATTGTAACTGGCAGGGAAATGTCTTATGTGAACACTATATTTCCCAATACACCATTTAAAGTTTCAACGGAGTACCACAATGTCGCGCGCTGGGATCCGGCCATGCCACCGGTTGAGCTAAACCCCCAGCCGCAATGGGAACTCATTGATGGCAAGATTGAAACCATTATACGCCGCCATTGGCCTGAAAATTTCAAGGTTAGAGAAAAGCCTTTCATGCGTTCCATACACTATACCCACGCGCCCGCCTTACAAGATGAAATTGTAAAGCGCGAAGCCAAGCAGGCTTTGCAAGATGTATTGACCGAATATGAGCAACAAACAGGCCAGAAACTGATCAATATTGACGGAGGTCAGGTCTTTGATATAGCGCCTGATGGCTCTACAAAAGAAAAAGCCTATCAAGATATCGTTGATATGATGCGTCAAAAATATCCGCATAGAAACCTCGTTCCCGTTTATTTCGGGGATAGCCCCGGTGATCTTGATGCCGTACCGGTTGTTCAGGCCAATGGCGGAAAATTTATTTCTGTTGGGGATGATATGCGCGTTACGTGCGTTGCTGATTTCCAGCTGGATAATACGGCGATGTGCCGCAAGCTCTTTGAAGTGGCCAGCCTGTTACAGCCCAAACCTGCCTTTGCGCCTACAGGACCAGAATTGCCCTGAAATCATTGACGTTGGTAAAGGTCGGACCGGTAACAACCAAACCGCCGGCGGATTTAAAAAAATTGTAGGAATCATTTTTTTCAAGATGACTGGCAGGGTCTATATCAAGCTGCTTTGCATTCATCAAAGTATCCGGCGTAAAAATCGCTCCGGCATTGTCTTCACTACCATCAATGCCATCGGTATCACAGGCAAGGCCGTATATTTGTTTATGGGATGATCCGGCCATAACGGCGGCTAGCGCATATTCCGTATTGCGTCCGCCTTTGCCGCCTCCTTTAATTGTCACGGTCGTCTCTCCGCCTGACAATAAAACGACAGGGGGGTTTTCGAGGTAATCTAACGCCAGTTTCACATGTTCATGAGCGACTGCGCGCGCTTCGCCTTCAATGGAATCGCCTAGAATTACAGCCTCTACGCCGCACGAAGTAGCATAAGATGCAGCGGCAAGCAGTGAATCCTGTGCGCGCGAGACAATTTTAACCTCGGTGGATAAAAAACGCGGATCATTCGGTTTGGGGGTTTCGTTCTCGGGATTGCCGAGCCAGTCTCGTACGGCTTGTGATATTTCGATATTATATTTTTCAATCACGGCCAGCGCTTCGGCCTGTGTCGAGTTATCCGGCAAGGTCGGGCCGGATGCCACTGTATGCGGATCATCGCCCGGCACATCCGAAACAATGAGCGTGACCACTCTGGCCGGATGGGCTATTAAAGCCAGTTGACCGGCTTTGACAGCAGATAAATGTTTGCGAACGCAATTCATCTCGTAAATCGTTGCGCCGGATTTTAGAAGGGCTTTATTGAGCGCGCGTTTTTCATGGGCGCTTAGGCACGGTGCAGGCAGCGATAACAAAGCCGACCCACCGCCGGAGATCAAAGCAAGCACAAGATCATCTTCGGTAAGGCCTTGAATTAAACCCATGATGCGTTTACAGGCAATCTCTCCTGCATCATCGGGAACTGGGTGGGATGCCTCGATAATTTCTATTTTCTCGGTCAGCACTGCATAGCCGTAACGCGTGACCACCAGCCCTTCCATTGCCACATCCGGCCAGCTTTGCTCGACCGCTTTGGCCATGGCAGCCGAAGCTTTTCCGGCACCGATAACAATGGTGCGGCCTTTTGACCGCTTCGGCAGGTTTGGCGGAACGGATTTAATAGGATCAGCGGCTTCCAGAGCGCTTTGCAGTAAATCATGAAGAAAAATTTCAGGATCTTTGATCATAGGGCTTTTACATGACCATCAATGCTAATGGATTGACCGGAAATATTGCCGCCAAGCGGGGAACAAAGGAACAAAACCTGATTGGCAACATCTTGGGCTGTTACCATGCGTTGCAAGGAGGCCAGATTTTTATAGGTTTTTTTCATGTCTTCAAAAGATATGCCTTCTTTCTCGGCTCGTGCACGGATCACATTTTCAATGCGCGGCCCTTCGACTATTCCTGGCAAAATTGTATTCACCCGAATGCCCGATGGCCCAAGCTCAGCGGCAAGGCTCTCGGCAAATCCCCGAATGGCCCATTTTGTGGCGGCATAGGGCGTGCGGTTGGCATAGGCGAGCCGTCCCGCAATGGAGGCAATGCAAATTATAGAAGCATTAGCGGATTGTTTTAGCAATTTGACAGCATGATGCGCGCAGTAAAACTGGCCGTTCAAATTGACGCGGACAGTCATGTCCCAGTCTTTCGGCGCAATATCCTCCACCCCAGCTGTCGGCCCCGCAATTCCGGCATTATTCACTAGAACATCAAGACCGCATAGAAATTCATTGGCCTCTTTAAACAATTGGGCGACCTGCGTTTCATCAGAGATATCGCATAGCGTATATCCCCAACCGGGATGTTCTTTTTTACAGGCATCAAGCGCGTCTTGCGAGATATCACAGACATGAATCTTGGCATCAGTTGTATCAAATTCCTCCGCAATCGCCCGGCCAATACCGGCAGCGCCAGCGGTTATCAAAACCCGTAAACCGGGTTTAATTCCAAATTTTTCCGTCATAATTACTCCTTATTAGGCGGTTTTTTGATCTGTATAGGACAGATCTATTTTATCATGACCTTTTAGGTCTAAAAGTTCACGGGCTTCGTCAGCGGTGGCGACTTCCAGAGACAACCCTTCGATAATTTCGCGTATCTTTTTAACTTGCTGCGCGTTCGTTTCTGCCAATTTACCAGGGCCAAGCCATAGCGAATCTTCCAGACCGACACGCACATGCGAGCCGGATGATAAACCCATCGTACCCAGTTTCATCTGGTTGCTACCCGCTCCCAGAATTGACCATTGGTAATCATCACCAAACAGGCGGTCTGCTGTACGCTTCATATGCATGAAATCTTCGGGGTGACCGCCGATGCCTCCGAAAATGCCAAAGACAGATTGTATGAAAAACGGCGGCTTGACCAAGCCGGCATCAATGAAATATTTCAGATTATACAAATGGCCGATATCGTAGCATTCGAATTCGAATTTTGTTCCATTTTTCAAGCCCATTTTCATGAGCTTTTCTACATCACTGAATGTATTTTTAAATACGATTTCCTTGTTGCCGAGATAATCGCGCTCCCAATTATGCTGCAAATCATTTTCATAGCGATTGAGCATGGGAAACAGACCAAAGTTTATCGTGCCCATATTTAAAGAGGCAAGTTCCGGCTTGAATGTTGCTGCTGGTTGCATGCGCTCTTCTACGGTCATCGTTGGGGCACCGCCAGTTGTGATATTGATCACGGCATTTGTGGCTTTTTTTATTTCCGGTAGAAAGCGCATGAACATGCTGGGATCTTGTGTAGGGTGGCCATCGTTTGGATCGCGAGCATGAAGATGTAAAATCGCGGCTCCGGCTTCGGACGCGGCTATTGCGGCTTCTGCAATTTCTTCCGGTGTAACGGGAAGGTATGGCGACATCGACGGGGTATGAATGGCTCCTGTGGGCGCGCAAGTAATAATAACTTTTCTGGATTTTGCCATGTATGACCTCCTAGCCTAAATAAGTATCCGGGCAATGTATCGTATAAAATCTTGATATTCAATATCTTAGACTCAATACCCTTTGCAAGACTTGGAATATGTTTTATGATCTGGAAAAATTGTCATCACCAAACAACGAGTGTTATTTCCATGAATGTGCTGCCCTATGAAGATAAAAGTCCGCAAATCAGTGACAATGTTTTTATTGCTCCTAATGCGGCGGTAATTGGCGCTGTAAAAATCGGCGCGCACAGTAGTATTTGGTATTCGTCTACCGTTCGCGGTGATGAGAAAGAAATCGTGATCGGCAAACGTACCAATATTCAGGACAATTCAGTCATTCATGTCGCGACTATGGTGCAGGGAACTTATATTGGTGATGACGTCACTATTGGCCATAGCTGTATCATCCATGCCTGCACCATCGGCAATATGTGTCTGATCGGTATGGGCTCGACCGTTATGGACGGGGCAAAGGTCGAAGATAACGCCATGGTAGCGGCTGGCTCACTTTTAACACCTGGCAAAGTTGTGCCTTCGGGGCAACTCTGGG
>CAXBAL010000124.1:0-6663 GCA_963973475.1 uncultured Micavibrio sp. | reverse complement strand
ACGAAAACCCGTAGGCTGGCAGCATAATTCATTAAGAGGAGATAGCCCCGTGGAACTACAAATCGAAACCATTTATGGCTTTATAAGCTTATATGCGATGAAAGTGCTCATTGCGCTCGCGATATTTTTCGTCGGTAAATTCATTGCGAAAAAGGCGGTGCAGCTTTCACAAAAAATGATGCGTAAGAGCAAAATCGACGAAACATTGGTGTCTTTCGGGGGGAATATTCTCTATGCGCTGGCATTGGTTTTTGTGGTGATAGCCGCGCTGAGCCAGCTTGGCATCAATACGACATCCTTGGCTGCCATTCTCGCCGCCGCCGGTTTGGCCATTGGCTTGGCGTTGCAAGGATCGCTCTCCAATCTGGCTGCCGGTGTGATGTTAATCTTGTTCCGTCCTTTCAGACTGGGCGATTATATCGCCGCTGGCGGTACAGACGGCACGGTCGAGGAAATCAATATTTTTACCACAAAATTAAAAAGCCCCGATAACAAGGAAATCACCGTTCCGAACGGCGAGATTATCTCAAACGTGATTATCAACTATTCCGCCAAACCTACGCGCCGCATTGATCTGGTTTATGGCGTTGGCTATGACGATGACATTAAAAAGGTCAAAGATATCCTGACCAAAATTGTGAACGAGGACGAGCGTATTCTTAAAGAACCCGCGCCTAATGTCGCCGTGCATGAACTGGCTGATAGCTCCGTCAATTTTATCTGTCGCCCTTGGGTTGCCAGTGCCGATTACTGGGCCGTTTTCTGGGATCTACAGGAAAAGGTCAAAATCGAATTCGATAAAGCGGGTATCTCTATTCCATACCCTCAGCGCGATATGCATATTGTTTCCGACGTTAATCTCGATAAAGGCACCAATTCAAACACGCCCGAGAAAAAAGAAACAAAACCGAAGAAATCTAAAACGGCGTAATATTTTTGCCTATAGTTTTAAGAAAGCCGCCCGTCATTGGAGCGGCTTTTTTTATTGCCTAGACATTATAGGAATTTAATCATACGATAATTTTTAAAGATATAGCCGAAAGTCGAGGGCTGCACCCCCCACCCCTGAAAAATAATCAAACAAACTGAACAAGTCTAAAATGGTAATAAAAACAATTACTTCTTGCCCTTGCCGCCATGGCCTCTTTTGTGCTCATAAGGGTTTTTCGAGGTGCGCACCATCAGACGGATCGGCACGCTCTGAATATCGAAATCGCGGCGCAGGGCATTGGTCAGATAGCGGCGATAGGCTTGCGGCAGCTCTTTAGGCTGTGAAACCCAGATCGCAAATGTCGGCGGGCGGGTTTTAACCTGTGTGATGTATTTCAAACGGTTGGATCGGCCACTGACCAGAGGCGCAGCGTTTTGGCTTTCTACCTTGCCTAACCAGCGATTTAGTTTCCCTGTTGATGTGCGTACATTCCAAAATTCGTATGTCGTCATCGCGGCTTTGAACAATTTATCAATGTTACTACCGTGCAACGCGGATATTGGAACGAAACGAACATCTTTCACCTGACCGAGCGAGGTCTCGAGGCGATATTGCATTTCTTCCAGCACTTCGTCTTTCTCAACGATGGTGTCCCATTTATTGACGGCAATCACCAGCGCGCGGCCTTCATCAACAATATGTCCGGCGATGTGTAAATCCTGCTTCTCCAGCGGGGAATTGGCATCAATAACCATGATAACAACCTGCGCGAGGCGGACAGCGCGCATAGTGTCCTCCACCGACATTTTCTCGATCGTGCCCACAACTTTGGATTTTTTGCGCATGCCTGCGGTATCGACCAGCTTGAAAGCGCGGTCTTCATATTGCCAATCAACGGCAATCGCATCGCGCGTAATACCGGCTTCGGGGCCTGTCATGACGCGCTCATCCTCGACAATGGCGTTCAGAAGCGTTGATTTTCCGACATTCGGACGGCCAACGATGGCGATTTTAATCGGCTTTTCAGGGTCGTCTTCTTCGGCCTCAAATTCGAAATCTTCCATGCCTTCGATATCATCAATACTATCCAGATTGATGCCGTTATTATCGTATCCGTCATCCTCGTCATCATCTTCATCCAGATAGGGCTGAAGGGCGTAGAACAGATCGTCCAATCCAATACCATGCGCGGAGGACAGTGCAATCGGGTCGCCGAGGCCTAAACTATAGGCATCGCCCATAGAACTCATTACGGCTTTGTCATTCTCGGCCTTGTTGACGACCAGAATAACGGGCATTTTTTGTTTACGCAGCCATTGCGCGAAATGCTGATCGAGCGGTGTAATGCCGCTGCGGCCATCAATAACAAACAAGACGGCGTCGGCCTGCGCCAGCGCACTTTCGGTTTGTTTGCGCATGCGGCCTTGGATGGAATCATCGAAATGCTCTTCCAAACCAGCGGTGTCGATGATCTTGAAAGCATGACCGAAAAGCTCGGCTCCGGCTTCGCGCCAATCGCGGGTAACGCCTGGCGTATCGTCGACAATCGCCAGCTGCTTTCCCGCAAGGCGGTTAAACAGGGTGGATTTTCCGACATTCGGACGGCCTACAATTGCGAGAGTAAACATGTTGCTACTGCTTTATTTTCTGGGTTTAACGAAACGCCTGCAATGTACCGTTTTCGCCGAGTATGTAAAGTGTTTTGTCGGCAACAACGGGCGGAATGACGACATCGGTGCCAATGCGGGTTTGCGCTTTGACCTCGCCAGTCTCTGGCGTAACCTCGATCAGGCGTTCATCGGTGCTGGCCAGTAACAGGCGGCCTCCGGCCATAACAGGGCCGCTCCAGCGCAGCTTTTCATCGTCATCATCGCGGGCGTATTTATCCAGCTGCGTCACCCAATGAATAACGCCTGTATCACGCGATAGCGCAACAAGCTCGTTATTTTCGGACAGGACAAAGACGTAATTTCCTGTCACCCAAGGGGTTTGGTCACCGCCGAATTCGCGCTGCCAAACGCGGGTTCCTGTGCGCTCGTCAATGGCAACAATACGGCCGCTAAAGCTAATGGCAATCACGAGACCTTTGTCGATAACAGGCAATGCCTTGATATCAGACAGGCTGGCTAGACCGCCTGCAGCGCGCAAATTCGATAAATTATCCGACCAGGCGACAGAGCCGTTTTCAACGCGCAGCGCTGTGATTTCACCGGAAGAGAAGACGGGAACAACAATGTCGTAATTGGCTGCCGGACTAGCGGCGCCGACAAGACCTGCGGTCTCGCCAATACCGATATATTCCCAAAGCATATCACCGTTTTGCGGGTCAAGCGCCAGAACGCGGCTATCGAGGGTGGCAACGTATAAACGGTTATCCATGATAGTGGGCGCCGCGCGGGATGGTGCGGGCAAATCCTTGCGCCAGAAAATCTTTCCGTTTTCAGGATTAAGGGCGAGGATTTCGTTATAACCATTAGTGACATAGAGAACAGCATTTGAAAATGCCATGCCGCCGCCAATCACGCTGTCGCTTTCGTCCGGGCTGGCCACGCTGGCACGCCAGATGCGTTTGCCATCCTTGGTGTTAAATGCACTGACCATGGATTTTGTATCCAGTGTAAAGACGCGGCCATCAACCACAACAGGCTGTGCGATTAGTGGCAGTTTTTTAGTGGAACCGGGGCCGATATCTGCGCTCCAAGACAGCTTAAGGTCACCTTCATTTAATGCCAGGTGCTGCATAGAATGGTTGGGATAACCGCCAGCTTGCGGCCAGAATTCGTTATGCCACGCTTGTGGGTTGTTAAAAGCGTTCTCAGGTGCGGTTTGGGCATCATCAGGTTCTAGCGATTGTTGTAAATCCATAACCGATATGCGTTCGCCTTTCAGCGGCGCTCTATCGTGGTCGCCAATACCGCAGGCCGTAAGGGCAAAGAGTACGGGTAATAGGAGGGCAATACGTTTCATCCTTTAGGATTCCTTTTCGTCTTGTGCGTCTTGTTCCGGCTCGGTGGCAGAAGCGGGTGTTTCTTCCGCGCCTTCTTGTTTGAGCGTATAAACATGATCAAGGCTTCTGGCTCTGTTTAGCAAGCTGGGTGATACGGCGTCATTGGCGCGTACGATCCGTTCAACATGAAAACGCGCGGCGGCGTAATCCTGATTATCGTGCGCTTCTACCAACGCGGCCTCTAACTGGGCGTGGAAACGCCAAGGGCTGTCGCCATCATCAAAGACGTCTTTCAGCATTGTGAGTTTTTCGGCGGCGTTTAAATTCTGATCCAGACGCGCAGTCATAATTTGCGCCATACCGCGAAAATCATCGGGCAAGGCACTATCTTCAGCCGCAGTTTTGTAAAAATCCAATGCGCTGTCTGTATTGCCCGCTTCCATTTCATGATTGGCGGCACTTAAAAGGGCAAGGCCACGCAAACCGGGGCGCAGGTCTTGGGATTGTTCTGCTACGCCGGCGGGAAAATCGGGTTTATCGAACATGGCGATCAAAGTCGCGGTTTGTTTTTCCTGAACGCCTGCATTCCAGTATTTATAGCCAGAGATCGCGGCTGTGCCGAGAATGGTGAGGACGATGAAGGCAATGATCCATGTTCCGTTCTCTTTCCAGAACTTTTCCATGCGTTCTTGTTTCATAATTTCATCGACTTCTTGAAAGATATCGGACATGTCTAAAAACTTCCTGATTGGTATTGTTTAGCGCGTTATTTATAGCGTTCCATATTAAGCATATTGCAGCTCTATGCGAGTCTTTTTCGCTGAATTTATCAAGCTTTCCACTTGATTGAGCAACCCATGGACGGGAATTGCTGATGCGGACCTGCGCCCATATCGGCGATGCGTTGCATGGCCTCTAGAAGTTCGGCGCGGGTGGAGGTGTCGGGCGGGTTGATGCCCGCGCTATCCAATCTGCCGCGATATTGCAGGGTTAAATCCTTGTTGAAGCCAAAAAAATCGGGCGTGCAGACCGCGCTGTAGGCTTTGGCAATTTCTTGGGTTTCGTCAATAAGATACGGGAAATTAAAATTATGCTCGCGGGCGAACTTTTGCATGTTTTCGTATGAGTCGGCCGGATAATTCTCCGCATCATTTGACATGATGGCGATGCAACCGATGCCGCTTTCTTGCAGGGTTTTGCACGTCTCCACAAGACGGTCAATGATGGCTTTGACATAGGGGCAATGATTGCAGATAAACATGACAAGTGTGCCGTTTTGCCCCTGAATATCGGCAAGAGAGACCATTTCGCCGTCAATATTTTTGAGGGTGAAATCGGGCGCTTTGAAGTTCTCGTCATAGGCGGGCGTTTGTAAAAGAGCCATCATTAATTCCTTATTCTTTCAAATTTTGCTATACTTATAAGAATGAGCGATAAAGTTATCACGATTCCACAGTTTTCCAAACAAGCGGAACAAAGCGCAGGCTTTACCCAAGGCCAGTTCAGAAAGCTGGATGGGCTGTATATCAAAGCCTCGGCCGAAAAGGCGCTGACGTATCGCACGGTCGAATGTGATTTTGAGGAAGGGCTGGCCAGCTATACCTATTACGTAACCGCCGGGCAATCGCCATATTTACAATTTTTGATACGCCGCGTCGGGCCGCGCGCCGTGATGTACGAAATTTTCCTGAAAGATAAAGGCCGTATTCTTAAAAGCGGCTTGTTTGATCGCGCTTACGAGCGCTTGAGCGAAGAAGTCGAGCGCCTACTCGAATGAGCAAACGTTTTTAATATAAAAGGCTCACCGTATTCGGGTGAGCCTTTTTGCATTGATAACAATGTGGATACTCGAATTAATCCATATCGTTGTTGTATTGGCGAGTTGTACCATCATTTAGATCGCTGCCGACTTCGTTGTCCATTGTTGTGGTATTGGCGCCGCCTGCCGTGTAGGGACTATTAACAGGGCGCTCAACACCTGCGGCGGGTTCGATATTGCCCATTGTGTCAGTGTCGTCCATGTAGAAATATCCCATCACAGCCACGGCCAGTACAAGCGCGCCCACGATAAAATATAATCCGCCATTTCCTTTTCTATTTTGTTCAGTCATTTGAAAATTCCTTTCATTTGCAGTCTTGGTTTTGCATCTATGGACGCCTACGCTTTACTGAAAAAAAAGTTCACAAAAAAAGCTTTGTGCGGTTTATGTCTTTAGATGGCCTGTGATGAAGCCTTACTTACCGAACGCCGACCAACTTCGCATTTTCATATCGTCTCGCCGTAACCGCTCTTGATGCGTTCTCGCTTATTTCCCTTTATTGGCCGCGCATCTTGTTCTAAACTGTGCGCGGTTTATATGTGTAGAATTCCTGTTTCATAAAGGTGAGAGAATAATGACAAAAATTAAGGTTGATAATCCGGTTGTAGAAATTGACGGCGACGAGATGACGCGCGTTATTTGGGACATTATCAAGAACCGCTTGATCTTGCCGTATCTGGATATTGATCTGAAATATTATGATCTTTCCATTCAAAAGCGTGACGAAACCAATGACCAGATCACTATTGACGCCGCCGAGGCGATCAAGAAATACGGCGTGGGCGTAAAATGCGCGACCATCACGCCCGATGAAGCCCGCGTTGAGGAATTTGGTCTGAAGAAAATGTGGAAATCCCCGAACGGGACGATCCGTAATATTTTGAACGGCACAGTTTTCCGCGCACCGATTATCATGAAGAACGTCCCGCGTTACGTGCAAGGCTGGCAGGAGCCGATTGTCGTTG
>CAXBAL010000123.1:0-6675 GCA_963973475.1 uncultured Micavibrio sp. | reverse complement strand
CATCATGCGCAACCGCCTCTCTCATATTAATGCCAAAAACAAAGAGGATATGAGCGCGGCGCTGGATCAAATCTCCACCCGCTTTGGATGTCAAATCGCTGCAGGTTTCGGCGAGCGGGTCATTTTCAAAGAACTGTTCCTGAAAGGCCTGACGCTGCTGGATTTGGAAGAAGACGGCGAAAATGCGTTGACCATCTCGCAACTCTCCGCACGGCAGGAAGTGCGCAATCTTATGATGTGCATAGCCCCTGAACGCTTTAAACCTTTACCGGAAATGCGCTAGGATAGAATCATGCCTTATTTGCTTCTCGTTATTGGTCTTATCCTTGGCATTTTTGCCATGTACCGCTTTTTCCTACGCGCCGAAGTGCGCGAGATCAAGGCGCTCATTTTGGCCGCCCTGATCATTACCATCTGTCTGGCTTTATTCGTTTTGGCCGTGACAGGACACCTGCCCGCCGCTATTGCTATTGTGGCGGCGCTCTCGCCCTTTATCATTGCATGGTTTACCAAACGCCGCCGCAGCGCATACGACAAACAGGTGGGCGATACAGGCAAACCAATGGATGCCAAGGAAGCGCGCCGCGTGCTGGGCGTCGATGAAAACGCCAGCGAGATTGAAATAAAAGAGGCTTACAAGAAACTCATGAAAAAAGTCCACCCCGATCAGGAGGGCTCGCAATGGATGGCCGAAAAACTGAACGAGGCCAAAGATCTTTTGTTGAAAAAATGAAACCAAATCGCTTGCTTGCGCGTTAAATACCCCTAGAATATCTTCACAGTTTTTAACCAAAGTTGAGCCGATATGTCCGATTTCAAAGCCCCCGTGCGCAAAGCCATTTTCCCCGTTGCCGGTCTCGGCACCCGTTTCCTACCCGCCACCAAGGCGATGCCAAAGGAAATGCTGACCATCAATGACCGCCCCCTGATCCAGCATGTATTCGAAGAAGCGCGCGAGGCGGGGATAGAGGAATTCATCTTCGTCACCGGACGCCAGAAGGAAATGCTGGAAGAACATTTTGATTACCAGCCGGAGCTGGAGCAAACCTTGGAGGCACGCGGCAAGACCGAGATGCTCAAGGCCGTGCGCGATCTGGAAATCCCCGCCGGAAAGCTGTTCCTGACCCGCCAGCCCAAACCGCTCGGCCTCGGCCACGCCATCTGGTGTGCCTCGAAACTGATCGGCAACGAGCCTTTCGCCGTTCTCCTCCCCGATGTTCTCATGCGCGGCAAGACAGGCTGCCTGAAACAAATGGTCGAGGTCTATAACGAGACAGGCGGCAATATCATCGCCCTCGAAGAAGTCCCCGAAGAGGAAACCTATAAATACGGTATTATCGAGCCGGGCACCGATAACGACAATAAGGTCGAGATCAAAGGCCTTGTCGAAAAACCCGAAAAGGGCACCGCGCCCTCCCGCCTGTCCGTAGTAGGCCGCTATATACTTCAGCCTGAAGTTTTCGATCACCTCTCCGCGTTCGAACGCGGGGCGGGCAATGAAATTCAACTCACCGATTCCATGGCCAAACTCATCGGCAAGCAACCGTTCTACGGCATGCGCTTTGACGGCAAAAGCTACGATTGCGGTAGCCGCACAGGCTTCATAGAGGCCAACATGGTCTACGGCGCCAACGACCCCGATATTGGCGATCACATCAAAGAAGTCATCAAATCCATGGCCGCCAAACTCTAAAGAAAGCAAGACAATGTCAAATCCCGCAGTGAACTCAAGCAAAGACGCCTACAGCTTCGCCCCCACCATTCTGCGCGAATACGACATACGCGGGCAAATCGGCAAGAATTTAAGCGAGGCCGATGCTTATGCGCTTGGGCGCGCTTTCGGAACCTATGTGCGCCGCGAGAGCGGCGGCAATACCATCTGCGTCGGCTATGATGGCCGCCACAGCTCCCCCGCGCTGGCTAAAGCTCTCGGCGATGGTCTCATGAGCGTCGGCATCAATGTCAGCAATGTCGGCCTCGGCCCCACGCCCCAGCTTTATTTCGCGGTCAAGCACACGAAGGCCGATGCAGGCGTCATGGTGACAGGCTCGCACAACCCGCCCGATTACAACGGCTTTAAAATGTGCCTGCAAAATTCCCCTGTATTTGGCGAGACCATTCAGGAAATCGGCCGCATTTCAGCATCCGGCGATTTCGAGAGCGGGGAAGGATCATCCGAAACGCTTGACCTTTGCAACCACTATGTCCAACGCTTGCTGGCCGATCTGGACACAGACCGCAAATTCAAAATTGCTTGGGATAACGGCAACGGCGCGGCGGGCAGTACCCTACGTATGTTGAGCGCGAAACTGCCCGGCGAGCATATTCTGCTATATGACGAGGTCGACGGCGATTTCCCGAACCATCACCCCGACCCCACTGTCGATAAAAACCTCACTGAGCTGATCAAAACCATCCGCGAGGAAAAATGCGATTTCGGCATTGCCTTTGACGGTGATGGCGACCGCATCGGCGTGGTTGATGATAAGGGCAATGTCCTGCGCTGTGACATCCTGATGACGCTCTATGCGCGCGGTGTGCTGGAAGCCCAGCCGGGTGCCTCTATCATCGGCGATATCAAATGCTCTTCCGTGATGTTCGAAGAAATCGAGCGCATGGGCGGCAATCCGGTGATGTGGAAGACAGGTCATTCCCTGATCAAGGATAAAATGCGCGAACTGGGCGCCCCGCTGGCGGGCGAGCTATCGGGCCATATCTTCTTCGCCGATAAATATTACGGCTATGATGATGCCCTATATTGCGCCATCCGCCTGATCAACGAGGTTGCACAAAGCGGCAAAAAACTCTCGGAATTAACCCAGCATATCAATAACTTGAAGAGCACCCCTGAAGTGCGCTTCGAAGTCGACGAGGCCGAGAAATTCGATCTGGTACCGCGCGTGTTCGAAAACCTCAAGGCCGAGAGCGGCGATTTCGAAATCAATAATATTGATGGCGTGCGCGTAACAACACCCGAGGGATGGTGGCTGCTGCGCCCTTCCAACACCCAGAGCGTGCTGGTCGCTAGAGCTGAAGCCAAAACCGAAGCGGGTTTGAAAAAATTAACGGACATGGCCTGTTCACAAGTGACCAAAATCGGGTATACTCTAGACTTTACAAAGCCTTAATCGGCGCCGCTCACCCAAATAATAAGTAAGGAATACATCCGTGGGACAACAAATCGAAACCGCCTTCCTCGAAATTCTGGCCTCCAAGGTCTGTCATGATCTGATCAGCCCGATCGGCGCCATCGCCAACGGCATCGAATTCATGGAAGAAATGGGCGCGGACGCCATGGATGATGCGATTGATTTGCTAAAATTCAGCGCCACCCAAGCCAGCGCGAAGCTGCAAGCCTACCGCATGGCCTATGGCGCGGGCGGCGGTGATGTCTCTATCAGACCCGAAGATGTGCACAAATCCTTCGGTAAATTCATCGAACTCGACAAGAAAATCACCCAAGACTGGGACCCGCACGCCCCGCTCGGCCCCGAAGAGCGCTCGGACGGTTTCTCGAAACTGCTGATCTGCGCGTTGCTGCTATGCTGCGAATGCCTGCCCAAAGGCGGCACGATCTCTGTCACCAAAGCGGGCGAAGACCTCACCGCCATCTCCGCGCAAGGCCCCGATGCCGCGCTCAAATCCCCAATGGATAAGGCGCTTACCAACGAAATGAATCAGGAAACGCTGGAGCCGCGCTACGTCCACGCCTATATGTGCGGTTTGATGGCCAAGAAATACGGCTTTGATCTGCGCGTTGCCAAAAACGAGAGCGGTGCCGTCGAATTTCACTTGCAATCCCCAACCGCTTAAACATCCGCCATACGATAGTATTGGAAAGGCGCTATATAAGCCCCTGAAACCATTATAAATTTCGCTTTAAAGGCAAAACGCAGTACAATTAAGGACGTTCACTAAGGCGTTCTTAATCAAATTCTGGCATCCTTGAAACACAAGGGAACTGCCCGCCACTGCGTATAGAAAAACGACTATTATAGGGGTTCAAAAAACATGGATGATCTGGTCGCAGAGTTTCTTGCCGAAACCAATGAAAGCATCGAGCAGCTTGATAACGATCTGGTCAATCTGGAACAAAACCCCAATGACAAAGACCTGCTGTCCAAAATCTTCCGATTGATGCACACCATTAAGGGCACGTGCGGCTTTCTCGATTTGCCGCGCCTTGCAAAAGTCGCCCACCACGCCGAAAATGTGCTGGGGCGCTTCCGTGATGGCGATCTGGAGGTCACGCCCGAATATGTGACCCTGATTTTCGAATCCATCGACACTATCAAATTCATCCTCGGCGAGATTGAAATGAACGGCACCGAGCCGGACACCGATTCCAGCGCCCTCATCAACAAACTCGACGCCGTTTACGAAGGCCGCGCTGTAAGCACAGCTCCTGCCCCTGCTCCCACCGAACAAGAAGATCAAGCGCCGGAAAACGAAGATACGAATAAGCAGGAACCCCCATCTGTTGCCCCGGAACCACAGCCAGAAGAAGCAGAATCCGCCGCCGAGGATAGCGCAGCAAAAACCACGAGCGCCAATGCGCAAACCTCCAATCAAACATTACGCGTCAATGTCGATGTACTAGAAAACCTGATGACCATGGTCAGTGAATTGGTGCTGACCCGCAATCAACTCCTTCAAATTCTGCGCATGCAGGGCGAGACGGAATTTTCCGCGCCCCTGCAACGTCTGAACCATGTCGTTTCCGACCTGCAAGAAGGCGTGATGCAAACCCGCATGCAACCCATCGGCAATGCGTGGTCGAAACTCCCCCGCATCATCCGCGACCTCTCTATGGAGCTGAACAAGAAAGTCGATCTGCAAATGATCGGACAAGATACAGAGCTCGACCGCCAAGTGCTGGAACTCATCAAAGATCCGCTCACCCATATGGTGCGCAACTCAGCCGATCACGGCATTGAAAACCCAACCGCGCGCCGCGCCGCCGGAAAGCCCGAGACAGGAAAGGTAGTGCTGAACGCCTATCACGAGGGCGGACATATCATTATCGAAATCTCCGATGACGGCAAAGGGCTTGCCATTGATAAAATCAAGGCCAAAATCCTGTCAAACGGCTTGGCAAACGCCGAAGAACTGGACGGCATGACGCCCCAGCAAATCCAGCAATTCATCTTTAAAGCCGGATTCTCCACGGCTGAAAAAGTAACATCCGTATCGGGGCGCGGTGTCGGCATGGATGTTGTGCGCACGAATATAGAAAAAATCGGCGGCTCTATCGCGCTGCATTCCGAGGAAGGTAAGGGCTCAACCTTTACCATCAAAATTCCGCTCACCCTCGCCATCGTTTCTGCGCTCATTGTAGAATCGGCGGGCGAGCGTTTTGCGATACCGCAACTTTCCGTGCGCGAATTGGTGATGGCATCCGCCCACGGCGATACCCGCATTGAAATGGTCGGCGGTGCACCCGTTTTCCGCCTGCGCGATCATTTGCTGCCACTGGTAACCCTGAGCGATATCCTGAAAATCAACTCCGAAGACACAGCGCAAAACGAAAAGAAACACCGCTACATCATCGTCACCCAAGTCGGCAATTACACATTCGGCATTATTGTGGACCGCGTGTTCGACACCGAAGAAATCGTGGTAAAACCCGTCTCGAAAATCCTGCGCGATATAGACCTGTTTGCCGGTAATACGATATTGGGCGATGGCAGCGTCATCATGATCCTTGACCCCAACGGCCTTGCCCGCGCCACAGGTGAAATCGACACCAGCAAATCCAAGGCCGCAGCCACCGCGGCAGAGGCCATGCAAAACGAAGGGGCCTCCAAAGACAAAATCTCGCTGCTGCTTTTTTCTGCAGGCGGCAAAGCGCCCAAAGCCGTTCCGCTCTCGCTGGTTTCCCGTTTAGAGAACATCAAAATGAATACGGTCGAATATGCCAATGAACAGATGCTGGTGCAATATCGCGGCGCGCTCATGCCCCTCATCCCCTTCAATGCCCAAACCGCAATAGAAGGCGCGGCAGAAAAGCCAGTGCTGGTCTTTACCGACAAAAAAATGGCAATGGGCATACTCGTGGATAAAATCATCGACATCACCCAAGACCACGTGGATATTCAGGTTGAAGGCGCGGCGCCCGGCCTGATGGGAAGCGCCATTATCCAAGGCAAGGCCACCGATGTGGTCGATGTCGGCCATTTCCTGAATTCGGTGAACAAGGAATGGTATAAAGATCATGACGACACGCCGTACGGCTCGGCCAAGGATGCTGTCTCACAGAGCAAACGCCATATCCTGCTGGTTGATGACAGCCCTTTTTTCCGCAATATGCTCACGCCCCTGCTCAAAGTCGCGGGCTATGATGTGACCACGCTGGACAGTCCGATTGACGCGCTGGCACTCTGCGAGAGCGGCGCCGCGTTTGATTTGATCGTCAGCGATATCGAAATGCCCGAAATGGACGGCTTCGAATTTGCCCGCCAAGTCAAAACAGGCAGCAATTGGCAAAACACCCCGATGGTTGCCCTGACCTCCCACGCCACGCCGCAAGACATCGACCGCGGCGCACAGGTGGGGTTTGAAAAATATATCGCCAAATTTGATCGCGACACCTTGCTGGATACAGTCTCGCAAACACTCGCCGACAACCTGCCAGCAAATATGCCTACTCAGGGAGAAGCCTCATGAGCGCAGATA
>CAXBAL010000122.1:0-6735 GCA_963973475.1 uncultured Micavibrio sp. | reverse complement strand
CTGGTTTGTCGGCAAATTCGGCTATTTCCCGTCCTATGCGGTCGGGCATATGATGGCCGCGCAATTCTATGAATCACTCCGCCGTGATATTCCACGCTTGCATGATAAAATTGCCGATGGCGATTTTGACGAGATCAAAAGCTGGCTGCACAACAACATCTACGCCAAAGGGCGCTTGTTGCACATGAACGACCTCATCAAACAGGCCACAGGGAAATCCCTGCGGCCTGAATATCTGGAAAAGCACCTCCGCAGGCGCTATTTGCATTAAAACTCTTGCAGCGCGGCAAACACTGACGTAAAAATTCCTTATGACACGTTTTATCTCCACACGCGGCCATGGCACGCCCAAAAGCAAAGTCGAGGGCACCAGCCCGAAAAGTTTCGAACAAGTCCTGCTCGCCGGTCTTGCACCAGATGGCGGCCTGTATGTGCCCGAAAGCTGGCCTACGCTGGAGCATAAAGCCTTAGAGCGCATGGCCGGAATCCCCTACGCCGATGTCGCCATGCAGGTGATGATGCCCTTTATCGGCGATTGCATCGCCCCCGCCGATTTCCGCCGCATTCTGGCCGAAACATATGAAGGTGATGCGTTTGATCACGCCAGCGTTACGCCGCTGCGCCAACTCTCGCCCAATATCTGGCAGATGGATCATTTCCACGGCCCCACGCTGGCTTTTAAAGATGTCGCGCTGCAACTCCTCGGCCGCTTGTTCGATCACGTCCTGCAAAAGCGCGGTGAGCGCGTTACAATCGTCGGCGCCACCTCCGGTGATACGGGATCAGCCGCGATAGAGGCCTGCCGCCATTGCAAAAATGTCGATATTTTCATCCTGCATCCCAAGGGACGCGTCTCCGAAGTCCAGCGCCGCCAGATGACCACCGTCAAGGCCGATAATGTCTATAACCTCGCCATCGAAGGCACGTTTGATGATTGCCAGAATATGGTCAAGGCCATGTTCGGGGATGCGCATTTCCGCACGGATATGAACCTTTCGGCGATTAATTCCATCAACTGGGCGCGCATCATGGCGCAGATTGTGTATTACGTCACAGCTTCTGCCGCCCTTGGCGGGCCACAGCGCGAAGTTTCGTTCAGCGTGCCCACAGGCAAT
This sequence comes from uncultured Micavibrio sp., assembly GCA_963973475.1. GTDB lineage: Bacteria > Pseudomonadota > Alphaproteobacteria > Micavibrionales > Micavibrionaceae > UBA2638. The sequence continues at coordinate 5,620 of CAXBAL010000122.1, read as the reverse complement.
TTCGGTAATATCTTCGCCGCCTATGCCGCGCGCCAGATGGGCGTGCCGATCAAGCGTTTAATCATTTCCACCAACCGCAACGACATCCTGACGCGCTTTTTCGAGACCGGCGAGATGAAGCTCGACCATGTCTCACCGTCCTATAGCCCGTCCATGGATATCCAGATCTCCAGCAATTTCGAGCGTTATCTGTTCGACCTCATGGGCCGCGACCCGCACGCGCTAACCGCCGTCATGGAAGAGTTCAAGACCAACGGCAGCTATAAAATGGACGATGCGCATATGCAAAAGGCGCGCGCCGAGTTCTCTGCGCATCGCTGCGATGATGAACAAACGCTCAAAATCATGCGTCAGACCTATGAAGAAACGGGCATTGTCATCGACCCGCATACGGCCGTCGGCCTACACGGCGCGCTTTCTACCAAGGACGATCCATCCGTTCCGATCATCAATCTTGCCTGCGCGCATCCGGCGAAATTCCCCGATGCCGTAGAAAAAGCCATTGGTCGCCGCCCAGCTTTGCCGGAACGCATGGCTGACTTGCTGGATCGCCCCGAGATTCTAACGCCTCTGCCGAACGACCTAAAAAAAGTGCAGGACTACGTGCAAGCCAACACCCGCGTCAAATCGTAGAGCGCGCAGGAACTTCTTTATCACTCCGCCGTTGGTTCATCTGAAGATGTTCATTAACAATGAGACTAAAGGATAAAGAAAATGTCAAAATTAATTACAGCAACTTTTAAAACACGTGAAGCCGCAGAACACACTCTGCGCGAACTTGAAGCCATCGGTATCACCGATGAACAAACTGCTTTGATCGTCACTGACGAAACACGCGGTAAAAGCTTCCAGATCAAAGAAGGTACGAAAATGGATGAAGGCGCCGCGGGCGGTGCCACAGCCGGCGGTATCATCGGTGCTCTTTTCGGCGCAATGGGTACAGCCACAGCAATGGCCATTCCCGGTCTTAACGTTGTAATGGTCGGCGCGGCCGTATCTGCCCTAGCAGGTCTTGGTGCAGGCGCTGTTGCCGGTGGGTTTATCGGTGCCCTGGTCGGTGCAGGTATCCCAGAGCACGAAGCCAAAATCTATGAGAAATCATTGAAAGAAGGCTCCATCCTTCTGGCCATCGAAGCCAAAGACGGCGATCAGAAAGATCAGGTCAAGGAAATCCTTGAACGCGAAGACGCCTACCACTTGGCCGCGTAAATCCTCGTAGCCAATCAAAATTAAAGAATGCTCCCTGCCCGCAAGCAGGGGGCATTTTTTATGGGCTTTATTGCTTTTGTAGGAATTATATCCTATACTTCTATTTTTGAAATGAAGCAAAGAGGCCAACGATGAAAAGACAATGGAGCGAAAAAAGGCGCAAAGAACAAGCCGAGCGGTGCCGCCGAAACCAACCATGGAAAAACGCCACGGGTCCAAAAACCAAAGAGGGCAAAGCGCGCTCCTCCATGAACGCCTATAAACATGGCGGATTTAATGGCACCAAAGAACTGGTGAATGCGCTTTTATTCTACAACAAAGCCTTCTTGGCCGTCACCTTGGAACTGGCCGAAAACGAACTGATAAACGCGCAATTAAAACAAATGCTTATTCGCGTAAGAGTGCAAAATATACAAAAACAAACTGAAGGGGATATATAGCCTTGCCCCGCAAGCCCCCCTTGTCAGAACGACGTCTTTGCCCTAAAATTTTATCATGACAAATATACAAATGACGACACTAGACAATGGCCTGCGCGTGATTACTGATCACGTGGATTCTGTCGGCTCCGTTGCCCTTGGCATCTGGGTCGGGGTGGGAACGCGCAACGAAGATATGATATTTAACGGCGCCGCCCATATGGTCGAACATATGCTGTTCAAAGGCACCAAAAAACGCAACGCATTGGACATCGCCCAACAGATCGAAAATGTCGGCGGTTCCATGAACGCCTATACCAGCCGCGAGATCACCAGCTATCACATGCATTTGCTCAAAGACGATGTCCCCCTCGCCCTTGATGTGCTCTCCGATATGCTCACGCAATCCACCATGCCCGAGGACGAGATCGAGCGTGAGCGCCACGTTATCTTGCAGGAAATCGGCATGTGCACCGATACACCCGATGATATTATCTTTGATAATTACTACGAAACCGCCTATCCGGGTCAAGCGCTGGGCGCGCCGATTTTGGGCAAGGCCGATATTATCTCTGGCATGCAGCGCGATACCTTGATGAACTATGTGCGCAAGCTCTCCACCCCCGCCAATATGGTCATCTCGGCCTCTGGCGCGGTCGATCACGATAGCTTTGTGGCACAAGCGCAAGATTTATTCGGCGCGCTGGAGAAAGGCGAACCTAGAAAGAACCTCCCCGCACACTACCAAAGCGGCGAGCATCGCACTGATAAAGAGCTGGAGCAAAGCCATATTATCCTCGGCTTTCAAGGCATCTCGCGCATGGACGAGAATTTCTATGCCGCCCAAGCGCTCTCCTCCATATTCGGCGGCGGTATGTCCTCACGACTTTTCCAAGAGGTGCGTGAAAAGCGCGGACTGGTTTATTCCGTATTTTCATTCCACAGCGCCTATAACGATGACGGGCAATTCGGTATCTACGCCGGAACAGGCCCAGAAGATTTGCCGGAGCTTATCCCCGTTGTGTGTGATGAAGTGCAGAAAATCTGCGAAAACCTGAGCGATGAAGAAGTCGCCCGCGCCAAAACGCAAATGAAATCTGGCCTGATCATGGGGCGCGAGTCGATGATGAGCCGCGCCGACCAGCAAGCCAAATTCCTGCTGTTCCGCAACACGGTGATTGATGTCGAGGATTTGACAAAGAAGATCGAGGCAATCGACAAACAAACCATTCAATCGGTCGCAAAACGCATATTTACCAGCGCGCCGACACTAGCCGCCCTCGGCCCGCTGAAGGAGCTCGAGAGCTTCGATACAATCAAATCGCGCCTGTCGCAAAAACTGGCGGCGTAGCAATGGATTGGTCGAAAGCAAAGCAGGAAACCGCAACGCTTCCCGAGATTACACTCGAGGCGCAGCGCCTGTATCTTCGCCCTCCGCAAGCTTCCGATTGGGGGCAATGGGCAGATGTGCGCGGCCATAACCAGCGCCGTTTGAAACCGTTCGAACCACTCTGGTCACCCGATTCCCTCTCAGGCGATTTTTTCCGCAGGCGGCTTTCCCGGCAAGTGCGCGATTGGGAACAGGACCGCGCGCAATCCTTCCTGATCTTCCGCAGCTCTGACCAACAATTGATCGGCGGCATGAATATCAACAATATCTGCCGCGGCGCCGCGCAATTTGCCTCGCTCGGCTATTGGGTCTGCGAAAGAGTGGAGGGGCAAGGCTATATGCGCGAAGCCCTGCTGCGCACGCTGGATTATTGCTTCCACCAACTCAAACTTCACCGCATCAATGCGGCCTGTATTCCCGAAAATGAACGCTCGATCACGCTTTTGCAAAAGAACGGCTTTGTCGAGGAAGGCTTTGCCAAAAGCTACCTGAATATCAACGGGCGCTGGCAGGACCATATTTTGTTCGGGCTAAGTCAGGAACATTTCCAAGAAAGCCCAGAATTGCATCACTCTTAATTGATTATCCGTAAAAATTGCTTGCTTTACGTATTTTCATATGCAATAACCATAATTAAAATAACAGGGAAGTAACATTACTATGAGTGAGGCACCCATGACACAAGAAAAGCAGGATAAAACTAGCGTTTATAATCAGAACCGCAAAACAATATTCGCTAGTTTAGCCCTCGGCAGCATTATTCCAGTCGCATTGACGCTGGCTGCGCCTATAAAATATTACGTTGATATGCCGGACGTGCCTGATGCTGAACGCGCGCAAAGCCTCTGTTTCGAACAACTATGGAATGGCACGGCACAGCCTGAACCAACATTAAAAGCAAAAGAAATCGAAAGCTGCACCGCGGATAAGATTGCCGAAGCCGTAACAGCCAAGCAGGATTATATTACAAATGAAAGTCCTTTAACACGGACAGACATGACGAGCATTGTTCAAACAGGGCTGGTTTCTTTAGTATTTTTGGGATGCGCGGGCGTTAGTGGTGTATCCAATATGCGGCTTAGACGACAAGATCCTGATATTGCCAAGAAAGCCAAAAAGGCACGCAATACAGCTATACAAGATTCTCCCGCTTATAATGAACCGGCCTAAAACCCGATTAAGCACTGCCGCCGGATGCCGAGAGCATGGATGGCTCAATGCCCAGTTTTTTAACCGCGCGCTCCCATTTGTCCTCGGCTTCGCCGTCAAAAACCAGATCGGGGTCGGCATCGACAATAAGCCACGCATTTTGCTGTAATTCCTGATCCAGCTGTCCCGCCGTCCATCCGGCATAGCCCAGAACAAATAAGCGCCGTTCAGGCCCCGCCCCTCGCGCAACATCTTTCAAGGCATCCAGTGTTCCGGTCACAAAAATTTGATCATCGACTTTTACGGTATCGGGGTTTTTGAAATCACTGGAATGGAGCAAAAATCCACGGGCGCCTTCGACTGGTCCGCCGCGCACAACGGGGACTTCGAGCGCTTTTAGATCCACTTCAATATCGGCAGTGATTTTCAACTCTGCCAGCAATTCATCAAAGGCAACGCTTTCCAGCGGGTGATTAATCACCAGACCCATAGCGCCTTCGTCGTCATGCGCACAAATATAAATCACCGATTTATAAAACCGCGTATCGCCCATTCCGGGCATCGCCAAAAGCAATTTACCGGCGAGATAAGACTCGTCTTTGCTTGTCATTTTATCCTTGTCTTGCGTCATAAGCGGTGTAATTTTCTTAAGTAACCAAATGCCTGAATGTGATAGAATATACCAGTATGAAAAAAATTATACTCTCTTTATTTGCCGTCCTGATTTGCACGAGCGCCAATGCGCTGGCCGCGGAAAGCCCTTGGGCGTCCACTCAGGAAATGCAGGCAAAGCTACTAAGCGCTCACGAGACAATAAGTTCCGGCCAAACTATAATTAACGCTGCGCTACAAACACGGCTTGCGCCGGGTTGGCACAGCTATTGGCGCAATCCGGGCGAATCTGGTCTACCGCCAAAAATTCTCTGGGACGGCTCGGAGAATATCGAAAGCATAGAGATGCTCTTTCCCGCGCCGAAACGCTTTCGGGAACTGGATTTGACCACATTCGGCTATGACGGCGATGTCACCTATCCGCTGAATATTACGCTGAAAGAGGCGGGCAAACCTGCCAAACTCGATTTTACGCTAGAGACAATGGTGTGCAAAGATATTTGTCTTCCTGTGACATTACCGCTCAGCCTTGAGCTTAAAGTTGGCGAGGGCGCTGATTCAAAGCATCGCAGCGTGATTGACTATGCGCGCAAGAAAATACCGAGCTCAACCGAAACGCCGCAGCTGAAAATCGAAAACGTCACCATCACCAAAGACACTGTTGTAGCCAGCATCATGAGCAAGCGCGGTTTTGCGCGCACCGATGTCTTTACCGAAGTCGGGGAATTTGCGCTCGGCTCCGATCCGCAAATTCAGATCAACGAAAATGACAAAGAGCGCGCGAATATCATTGTGCCGATAACCGAAGACATTCAAGCCGAGTTCGAGACCAGCGGCGCGG